>JBJMQN010000126.1:0-11285 GCA_045802665.1 Myxococcaceae bacterium
AAGGCGGGCGGGCGGGTCGTGCGCGCGCGCGTCGGAGATCGCTACGTCGTCGAGGAGATGCGCAAGAACGGCTACAGCCTCGGCGGCGAGCAGTCTGGCCACCTCATCTTCCTCGATCACGCGACGACCGGCGACGGAACGCTCGCGGCGCTGCAGCTGCTCGCAGTGGTGTGCCGCAAGCAGAAGCCGGTCTCCGAGCTGGCCTCCATCTTTGAGCCCTTCCCGCAGACGCTGGTGAACGTCGTCGTACAGAAGAAGCGCGAGCTCGGCGAGCTCCCGGAAGTGATGAAGCTCATCAAGTCGGTGGAGCAGAAGCTCGGCTCCGATGGCCGCGTGCTCGTCCGCTTCAGCGGCACCGAGCCCAAGGCGCGCGTGATGATCGAAGGGCCCGAGCAGAAGAAGAACGAGCAGTACGCGAAGGAGATCGCGAACGCGCTCGTGAAGGCGCTGAACGGCTGAGCCGCGGTGGATCGCGGCTGCCTGGCGCGGGTGGCCAGAGAGCCGCGCATCTGAATACGCTGCCGCTCATGAGAGTGACCGCGGCGGCGTTTCTGGCTCTTCTCCTGTGCGGGTGTGAGACGGCGCCGGTGCGCATCCGTGGCGAGCTCGAGCTGCAGCCCGCGAACGTGCAGATCTCGTTGCGGTTCGAAGACCTCAAAACCGAGTACCGGGATCCATTGGGACAGCTGCTCCAGTACGAGCTGTTGCTCGAGCATCTCGGGAAGCCGTCGCAGTTGTGGCCATGGGCCCCGAACGCGACCGCGGTGTCGGCGGTTTCGGACGGCAAGAAGCTCGATGTGCTCGCGAGCTTCACGATGCCGCGCAAGCAATTCGACGAGTGCGCGCGCGCCCAATGCGGCGGGCAGATCCCGGAGGGGTGCCACGATTTCTGGGTGAAGCTGTGCGATGGGAAGTACGCCCTCGCCGACAAGAAGGGGATCATCGCGATCGCGCCGACGCCGGAGAGTTGGCCCGAGACGGCTTCGAAGATCACGTTCGCTTACGAGCCCGACGACCGCGTGGCGCGAGAGGGAGCTTCGCTGCTCGGCGGAAAGCGCCTCGCCGACGAACAGTCTGCCGACGCGCCCGCGCTGATGAAGCTGTGGCACGAGTACCCGGCCGCGTTCCGGGGCGGTGATGCGCAGAAATGCGAGGAGCTCGCGAAGGCGACGATGGTCCCGCGCCACGTGGGCGCCGAACATCTGATGCTCGAGATTCTCCGCCGCGAACGGCAACAGCTCCTCTGGAACTATCTGCACGGCACCGAGGAAGGGCGAGCGATCACCCAGCCGCCTCCGCGGCTCAATGGCGCCTGGGACGACCCGTACGGCGCGCTATTGCCGAAGGTCCGTCTCAAGAGCGAAGCGGCGCTGCGGCTTCGCGTGGCCTACGACGTGGGGGCGATCGGCTTTCTCGAGACCGGATACGTCGAGGACCCGGGCGAACTTCTGCGCTCCGCCTGCAAGCTCCCGAAGTCCGCCAGCGCGGACCAGAAAAACTTCTGCGCCCTGCTGCTCGTCGGCGCAGGTCCGTGAACCCGAGGTCACGTCATTCCTCGTGCCGCGCGCGTTTTTTTCGAGGGTCCGCGCTCCTGCGCCTCGCCGTGACCAAACTCGTCCTCGTTGGATCCCGCGCGCGATCAGGGGAAGCTCGGTGCTTCGATGAGTCGGGGAAGCAGTCCACCACAGCTTCGGCTGACCGAGAGGGGCGAGGGCGAACCGGTCCTGCTGCTGCATGGGCTCGGCGCCTCCGCGCACGTGTGGGATCCGTTGGTTGCGCAGGCGGGCGTAGGTTTTCACTTCATCTCGCTGGATCTCCCGCACTGCGGCCAGGCTGAGCCCTGGGCGAAGCTGACTCCGATGGACGTCGCGGAGAAGCTCGCTGACCGTCTCGGACGAGGCGGTTCGGGCGCGGCATGGGTCCTGGGTCACTCCTTCGGTGGGGTGACTGCCCTTCAGCTCGCCGCGATCGCACCGAACCTGGTGCGCGGCGTGACGGCGGTCGCGGCGCCTGCGATGGGACTTGGCCCGCTGAAGGTTGTGCTCAACACGTCGCTCGCGGACTGGACCATGCGCGTCGCCTCTCTGGTGAAGCCGAGCGCGAAGGCCGTCCGTGCCTACCTCGAATTCATCTGGGGCTCCGGCGCGCCGCCGACGCCCGGGCAGATTCAGGGCTACCTGATGTCGATGGAGGCGGAAGGACATCATGAGGCCACGCTCCTCGCGCTTCGCAGCCTCGCCGAGTTTGCGCTGCCCTCGGAGCAGCTCGGCGCATCCGGGATTCCGCTTCACCTCGTCTTCGGTGAGCGGGACCGCCTCGTGCCCCCCGCCGTCGGCAGCGAGCTTTCGAAGGCGCTGTCAGCCACGCTGTGGATCGTCCGTGGCGCCGGTCACTGCATTCCCGAAGAGCGGCCGGACGTCCTCGACGAGCATCTGCGCGCGATGCACGGGATGGCGCTTCAGGAGACCGCGTGAATCACTGAGGGCAGACGCAGAAGTAGTTGGAACACTGCAGGCTGAATCGATCGCATTCGCCCGTGTTTTCGCAGACGTCCGCGTTGTAGTTGCACTTGCCGTTCGATCCGCACAAGCCCGTCGCGCAGTCGCTGTCCTTCGTGCAGTGGGAACACAGCGGGGCAGTTCCCTTGGCGGCTCGGCAGAAGGAGGCCTGCGTCGTCGAGTCGCAGCAGCCATCCCCGCACCCGGCGGCGCAGGGGCGGTAGCAGCGCCTGTTGGGACTGCATTTGAGCTGCACCTGATCGACCGTGTCGAACCCGCAGCCGTTGTCGTTGCTGCACTCGCACAGGCCGGAGGCGTTACAGGTTTCGCCGGCGGCGCAGAGGAGAACCTGGCAATCGGGAGTGCAGAACCCCGGATCGTTGAGCGAAGGGGACGAGGGCGCGCACTTGAACGAAGGCGACGGGCAGCCAGCGCCGGGGAGGTTCGGGTCGCAGTTGGGAACGCAGATTCCTGGCAAGGTGCCCTGCGTCCAGTCATTGCTCCGGCAGGTCGTGCCGAACGGGCACTGGGTCGGATCCGCGCCGCAGTACTTCACGCAGATGTACAGCGTGCCGAGGTGCACGCAGTGCTCGTCCAGTTCGCAGTCGCTTGGCCCGCCATCCGTGAAGGTGCAGCTGCGCAAGAGATCACCGGCGTCGCCGGTCTGGAGCACGAGGGGCTCGCACGAGATCGGCGCTCCACTGTCCGGTGTGCCGCTGTCGATCTGGGTTCCGCCGCCTCCTCCTCCGGTTCCACCGCCGCCCGCGTTGAGGCAGCTCGCAGGCAGTTCGCGCCCCGCGAAGCGTGCGCAGGGATCGGACGTCTTGAAGTCGAGGCACGCGATGACGCCCAGCGACACCGCGACGGCGACAGTGAAGATCCGCACGCGCATCAGAAGCTCGCACCGATGCCGACGATCGCGCCGCCGTGGGTTGGGATGAACGACACTTCCGCCGGCTGGTCCTCGCCGCCCAATAGCAGCGTCGCGCCGTAGCCCGCCGCTGCCGCTCCGGCGATCGCTGCGACGATCGAGATCGGAAAGATCGTCTGCGCGGTGCTCGCAGTACCGACCGAGACCGTCGGCGCGACGTCTGGATTCTGCTGCTGATCGATCGCGCCCTTCACCGAAAGCGCCCAGATGGCGCCCACCGCACCGCCGACGACCAGCGCGCCCCCGCCGACGGTGAGAGGCAGGGCGAGCGGACTCCGCTCGACCGAGGTCCCCACGCCGGTCGCCACCTCGTCCGCGCTCTTCGATCCATAAAGCTCGGAGACCGCGCCACGCACTGCGCCGAGCAACTCATCCGGATCCCCCTCGATCGTCCGCGTCGCCGACGACAGGGTCCGCGCTTTGTGCGTGTCGACCCGGTGGAGCTCCAGCACGAGCGTCTTTCCCACTCGCCCGAGATTTCCGCTCACCAGCTCATCCACGCCGAGCGCACCGCTGATCTCCGCGAGACAGCTCGAATCTTCCCCGCAGCCGAGCAGCGCCTTCTGCCGCTCGAGGCCGATCATCGATCGGATCTCGTCACCCGAGATCACCGCGCCCTTCGCGTGCTTTCGCACCTCCGTCGGCAGAACGAGGCTCGCTGACTTCGCGAGCTCCGGATCGACCCGCCCGGTCGCCTCGAGCTCGAACACCGCGGTCTTCGGTCCGGTCGCCGCGAGCAGGGTGAGGAGAATGACGTTCACCATCTGCGACGCACCGTAGCCCAGATAGGCCGCCGAGGAAGGCGAGCGATGCTCCTTCCGCGGATTCGTACGTTCTTGTGCCGCCCGCACGCAGCGTGCGATCAGCTCCGGGGCGCTTCCGAGATTCGCGCGTACGCAGCAGATGCGCGTTCGCACAGCTTCGTGAGCTCTTCGAGTCCCGCGTCTGTCCACGCTGCGTCGCCGACGTCTACCGCCAGCCACGCCACGGGCGTTCCTCTGGAAGTCACCGGCCCGAACGCCGTGCGTCCTCCGATGAGCGGCACGTAGTCGCCCACGAGGAAGTCTCCGGCGGTGCGCGGCCCATCGCTCACGCGCGCCCCGGCCTGGTCCCGTGGACCGAACAGCGAGAGCTGCGACGAATCGACCCGCAACATCACGCACGCAGGCGGAATCTGCGCCGAGGCGCCGAGCACGAACACCGTTCCGAAGCTGTCGCCGAAGAGCACCGCGCTGTACAGCCGGGCCTCGAAGTGGCGGATGAGCAGGCCGACGATCTCCGTCATCGACGCCGCGGCATCCAGCGCGTTCAGCGTCTCCTCGAGCGAATCGCCTTTCGCCTGAGGCACAGCGTCGGCGGCCGGAGCGTAACCGACGTACTCCCACGGCTGCGCGAACTGCATTCCATTTTCCGCGACAGGCTGGGTGTCGGTCGCAGTTCCGGGATCGCCGCTGGCGTCCAGATCCACACCGCGGCCTTGCCACGTCGATTCCTGTCCGCCGTTGACGAACTCCCAGCTCGAAGCGAGCTGCAATTCACCCACGTCGCCCTCCATGTTCGGCGCGTCCAGCGTTCGTTCGGAGGAGCGTGAGCCAGCGTCGGGATGATCCCAGCCCGTGACGACGAACTCTTCGGAGGTCTCGCCCGAGGATGATGGGCCGGCCCCGCTCTCGTCGGGAGCCGCGGTCGCGGGTGCTTCGGTGTCCGTGTTTTCGACTGAGGTCGGGAGCGCGAGGTTTCTCGACTCCGTAGTACTCGCGGATTCGGACGACGGCGACTCGGACGCGGCCTGCGCCGATTCCGCCGAGGGGGCAGTAACGGGCGCCGATTCTTCGGGGCGCGCGGTCGTCGAAGGAGTCGCGGCAAGCTCGGTCGCGACAGCGTTGGCAGAGGTTGCCCCTGAGTCGGAGGTGTTCGGGGCAGATGTGGCCGGCGATGCGGCTGTGAACGAGTCGGCGGCGCTGGCGGGAGAGGCTGCCGTGTTCGTGTCAGGAGAACTCGTGGCAGAGGCTGCGGAGTCGGTGATGTTCCCGTCGGAGGAGTTCGCCGCAGAGTTCGCGGGCGATGCCGCGGAGCTCGTCTCGGCGGCTTTCGCAGCCGCGGCCGCGTCGACGACATTCGCGTCGGAGGAGTTCGCCGCAGGGTTCGCGGGCGATGCATCGGAGTGCGTGTCAGCGGTTTTCGCGGTCGCGGCCGCGTCGACGACATTGACGTTGGAGGAGTTCGCCGCGGGGTTCGCGGAGGATGCCGATGAGTTCGTGTCAGCGGTGCTCGCTGCCGAAGTCGCGGCAGGGGTCGCGGGCGATGCGGCGGTGTTCGTTTCAACGGAGGTGGCCGGTGATGCGCTGTTCCTGTCAGCGGAGCTCGGTGCATCCGCCGACTTCGCGGAGGCGGCGCCAGCGGCGGAAGCGGCCACGGCGGAGGTGATGTTGGCGTCAGCGAAGTTCGCAGCAGAGCTCGCGGGCGATGCCGTCGTGTTCGCGTCAGCCGAGGTCGCAGCAGGGGTCGCGGGCGATGCCGTCGTGTTCGCGTCAGCCGAGGTCGGAGCAGGGGTCGCGGGCGACGCGGCCGTGTTGGCGTCAGCGAAGTTCGCAGCAGAGTTGGCGGACGGTGCCGCCGTGTCCGCGTCAGCGGAGTTCGCAGCAGCGGTCGCGGATGCCGCGGCGTTGGCATCAACGGATGTCGCGGCGGTCGAGGGCGATGCCTCCGTGCTTGCGTCAGCGGAATTCGCAGCAGAGCTCGCCTGCGATGCCGCCGCATTCGTGTCAGCGGAGATCGGAGGAGAATCAGCCGCCGCTCCCGCGGTGTTCGCATCAGCGGATGTCGCCGCTCCCGCGATGTTCGCGTCCGCGGATGTCGCCGGCGCTCCCGCGGTGTTCGCGTCCGCGGAGGTCGCGGCCGATATCGCCGGCGATGTCGCAGTGTTCGCGTCCGCGGAGGGCGCGGCCGAGGTGCCCGGCGAAGCGGCCGTGCTCGTGTCGGCGGACGTCGCGGTGTTCGTGTCGGCGGAGGTTGCGCGTGAGGTCGCCGCCGATGCCGCGGTGCTCGTGTCCGCCGAGATCGCACCTGCGGTCGTAGCGGCAGACGTGGTCGGCGCTGCCTCGGTGTTCGCGTCCGTGGCGGTCGAGACTGAGGTCGCCGCCGATGCCGCGTTGTTCGCGTCAGCGGCAGTCACGCCGGAGGTCGGAGGCAACTCCGCCGTGCTGGCGCCAGCGGTGCCCGCGGCTGGTTGCGCAGGCGATGCTGCCATCGAATCAGCCGAGCTACTCGTGGAGGCGGCCGCGGATTCGATGCCGTTCGGGTGACTGGAGCGCGCCGCAGAGCTGGCCGGTGTCGCTGCTGTGTTCGTGTCAGCGGAGACCGCCGCGGAAACCTTCGCCGCTTCGGGCGGAGGCGCTGCGGTGTCGTCCAGGGAGATGGAGAATTCTTCAAAATCGTCGGGCGCCGCTCCGGTCCCGGCCTCGCGCGCATCGGCTCTTGCGGGCGGCGCCGGGGGCGGAGTCACATCCCGAGCGGCGGGCCTGTCGAGCGTCGTGACCCAAACCGTCGACGGCTTCGGTGCCGGAGTCGCCACGAGGGCGTCTCCCCAGGTCATTTCCAGATCTGGATCGTGCGCGGCAGCGGCGGGCGGAGGCGGCGTCGTCGGGCGCTGCGGCGCTGCGGGAGGCGGCGGGACCGGCGCGGCGGCGACCGGAACGCTCGCGGGCGCCGGAGCGGCTAGCACGGGCGGTCCATGCGGCACCGAAGGCTGCTGCCGAGCGGCGGGATGCGGCTGCTGTTGCGCGAACTGTGCTTGCGGCGGCGCACCTGGCGGCCGCTGCGGCGCCTGCGCCTGCTGGTACGCGAAGAGCTGCGCTTGCTGAGCCGAGATGACCGCTTGTCGGTACGCGAGAAAACGCGCCTGGTGCTGCGGCGGGAGCAGCGCGAGCTGGCCGGGCGTGATGTTGAGGAGCTGAGGCGGAGCGAGTTGCGTCAGCTGCTGCGGCGTGAGCTGGGAGAGCTGCTGCGGAGAGAGCGGCGCCAGCTGAGGCGGGAACTGCCCTGGATGCGCTGCAGGGCCGCGCGGAGGGAACGGCGCTTGCGGTCCCGCCGGACCGAAATTTCCCGGAGCGCCTGCCGGGAACCCCGGCCTCGGCGTCGGAGCGAACGTTCCCGGACCCGCTGCCGGGGCCTGACCGGGCGCTCTCTGCTGCTGCTGTGCGAAATTACCGGGCGGACCCGCCGGGACCGGACCGGGCATCCCGCGCGGCGTTCCCGGCGGCACATGTCCGGGCGCGACGGGAGCGATCTGCCCGATGGCGGACTGCGCAGGCATCCCGTTGGGGTGCGCCACGGGAGCGATCTGCCCGATCGCGATCTGCCCAGGCATCCCGTTGGGCTTCTGTCCGGGGATCGCATTCAGCGTCGGCACGAATTGCCCCGCCGGATTGCCGGGTCGCTGCGGCACGCCCAGCTGCGGTGGCGCCTGTGGCCGCGGAGCCGCCGGCGCGGGAGACGGAGCCACCGGGGCCGGCACTTGTGCAGCTTGAACGCTGACCGGCGCCGCACGCTGCACGCTCCTCATCGCGCCAGGCCCCGCGAGGGGTGGGGCCACCGCGGCAGCGGCGGCCTGCGGCGGCGCCTCTTCCGCCTCAGCCGCGAGGTACTGCCCGGGCGCGAGCCCGCCGAACATCGAATTCGGCTGCTGCTCTTTGGGCGCCTGCGTGTACGAACGGCGATCCTGCGCAACGCCCGGCGGAAGCTGCGGACCATTCTCGGGAGCGAGGCGGATGTAGCGTTCGTCGCGGGTGATTCCGTATTTGCGCGAGAGGTGGAAGTAGAGACGCAGCTCCGCCGCGACGAGCGGAATGATCCTCATCCCCGTGATGAACCCCACCGCCTGGATCGTCTCTTCGTCCCACGGCGACAGCATCGCGAGCTTCAGCCGCCGCCCGTCGATCGCGATCGGGTAGCAGAAGTGCTTGCCGCATTGATCGGCGGTCAGCGTCTTGAGCACGGTGTCGCGCGCGTTGTCGAAGTCGGCCGTCGTGGCGACGGGGAATCGGCGCTGCTCACCGAGGGCGGCGCCGATCGCGTCGACGTCCACGTAACCGAGCTCGACGAGGTTCGTCCCGAGCCGGCCTTTGTAAATCATCTGCGCTTTGAGCGCGTCATCGAGCTGCCGCGGGGTGATCAGCTTCTTGCGAACGAGCAGCTCGCCGAGTTTTTCGATTGCCACGAACTGGAACTTATTCGACCTGAGCCGTCTGAGATCGCGGAGATCTACTCACTCGCGATTTCGGACTCCGCTCGCGCTCGCTTGCCTGATTGCTGGCGTGGGAGCTTTGGCTACTCCTCCCACTCGACGATCAAGACTGCGCCCGGTCTGTCGTGCGATTCCACAGTCACGCGCGGATTCTTCGCTCGGGTCAGCACTCCGCCTTCGTGCAGCACGCCGGCGTAATAGTCCGGAGCGCCAGACACCTCGTTGAACCGCATTCGCACCTTCGTCGGCCCGAGGTCCTCCGCTTGCGTCTCCACGAAGTTGTCGCCTGTGCGAAACGCGCTGTTCACCCGGTGCAGCGCTCGCCGCGGACCGATCACCCTCAGCACGCCGGCCGCCGCTTTTCCGATCAGCGTCTCCTGCCAGCCGCGCACGAACTGCCGGCCGATCTCCCGGTACGCCTCCGACGTCGGCAGGTGCGGGTGCAGCTCCTCTGCGGCGATCTGAAGCCACTTCGGCAACAGCTCCGCGGGGTAGCCGGGCAAGAGCGGCTTGTCGAGATCGAGCCCTGTCTCGCGGACGCGCGCCTTCAGCTTCGGCGTCGGCGCGGGCGAGTGCTTGTGCAGAAACAGCGAGACGGCGAAGGGCTCGAAGAGCAGTCGTTCTCGGGGCGGCACGGCGCATGAGCGTAGCGCAGAAAGGCTACGGCACAGGGCGCTGCGTGCTAAATCGGCGCGGGCAAGGGAGAGGGCTCGAATGCAGCGGCTTGGTGTCAACGTCGACCACGTAGCGACGCTTCGGCAGGCGCGGAAGACGACGTACCCGGATCCGGTGACCGCCGCCGCGATCGCGGAGCTCGCCGGCGCCGAGCAGATCACCATTCACCTGCGCGAAGACCGCCGCCACATCCAGGACCGCGACCTGCGCATCATGCGCGAGACCTGCCAGACGATCCTCAATCTGGAGATGGCCGCCACGCAGGAGATGGTGAAGATCGCGTACGAGTACAAGCCGGACGTCGTGACGCTCGTCCCCGAACGGCGCGAAGAGGTGACCACCGAAGGCGGGCTGGACGTGAACAGCCAGCGCGAGAACCTCCGCAAGCTGGTGAAGAACCTGAAGGACGGGGAGATCTCCGTCTCGCTGTTCATCGATCCGGATCTCGATCAGGTGCGCGCGTCGCACAAGACGGACGCGGACCGAATCGAGCTGCACACCGGCCGCTACTGCGAAGCGCGCAACGAGCAGGAGCGCGCGAAGGAGCTGTCCCGGATCATCGACGCGGCGAAGACGGCGGCGAAGCTCGGGCTGCGCGTCGCGGCGGGGCACGGGCTCAACTACGACAACGTGCGGCCCATCGCGCGGATCGCGGAGATCGAAGAGCTGAACATCGGCCATGCGATCGTGGCGCGCGCGGTGATGGTGGGGTTCGATCGCGCGGTGCGCGAGATGATCGAGCTGATGCGCGATCCGAGGTGACGCATGGCGGTGGTCGGGCTCGGCATGGACATCTGCTCGGTGGAGCGGATCAAGCGGATCCTCGAGGGCCCGCGCGCTGAACGTTTTCTGAACCGCGTGTTCACCGCGCACGAACGCGAGATCTGCGGGAAGCGAGCGGACTCCGCGTCTGCGTATGCCGCGCGTTTCGCAGCGAAAGAGGCGCTCGTGAAGGCCCTCGGCGCGCCGCCGGGCATCCGCTGGACGGACATGGAAGTCACGCGGACGGAGGGTCCGCCGGGCTTCGTGCTCACGGGCCTCGCGAAGAAGTACGTGGACGAGCGCGGCGAGAGCGTGTGGCTCGCGATCACGCACGACGCGGGCGTCGCGGCGGCAACGGTCATCGTGGAGGAGACGTGAAGCGACTGGTCACCGCCGTGCAGATGCGAGCCATCGAAGCGGCGAGCGCCGAAGCCGGCGTCCCTCCCTCCGAGCTGATGGAGACCGCGGGCCGTCACCTCGCCGACGCCGCGATGCGCCTCTGCGCGCCCACCGGTCAGATCATCGTCATCTGCGGCCCGGGCAACAACGGCGGCGATGGCCTCGTGGCCGCGCGCTTCCTCGCGAACGCCCGGCGCACCGTGCACGTGGAGCTCGTCGGAGATCCCGCGTCGGTGAAAGAAGATCCGGCGCGGAACCTGAAAGCGCTGAAGGCGGCCGGCGTTCAGCCGCGCCCGTTGGCTGACAATCACAGCGTGGGCACGGGCGACGTGGTGGTGGACTGCGTCTTCGGCACCGGCCTGACGCGTGCGCCCGAAGGCCCGTTCGCCGACGCGATTCGCAGGATGAACGTGTGGCGCGCGGGCGGTGCGAAGGTCATCGCGGCGGATCTTCCCTCTGGCGTGCACACCGACACGGGACAGGCCTTCTCCCCAGCGGTGCGAGCGGACCTGACCATCAGCCTCGGCCACTTCAAGGCCGGGCACGCCGTGGAGCCGGGCGCTTCGCTCGCGGGAGAGCTGGAGCTGGTCGACATCGGCATCCCCGCCTCGTGCGCACAGGCAGCGCCGGGCGGAAGCGCGTGGCTGCTCGAAGAAGAGGACGTGCGCGCGCGAATCCCCGAGAGGAAGCGCGACACGCACAAGGGAACTTACGGCCACGTGCTCGTGATCGCGGGGAGCTGGGGAAAAACGGGCGCGGCGGCGCTGACGTCGAA
>JBJMQN010000127.1:0-6169 GCA_045802665.1 Myxococcaceae bacterium
CCGAGCTCGAAGAGGTGGTGCGTTCGGGCGAGAAGCGCAGGTTCGAGCTGGACGCGGAGAAGACGAAGGTCCGCGCCACGCACGGCCATTCGGTGAAGGTGGAGCTCGATCACGAGCCCAAGGCGCCGCCCGAGATTCTGTTTCACGGGACTGTGGCCGAGTCGCTGGAGAGCGTCCGCGCGCAGGGGCTGCAGCCCGGCGACAGGCAGTACGTGCACCTCTCCAACTCACGTGAGGACGCCGCGCACGTGGCGATGCGACGCGGGCCGCCGGTGATCATCGAGGTGCTCGCGGGCGAGATGGCGAAGAGCGGCAGCACGTTCTTCTTCGCGGCGTCCGGCATCTGGCTCACGAGGGAAGTGCCGCCGAAGTTCATGCGGTTTCCGTAGGCCAGTGCTCGCCCGCAGAGCAGGCGACCGGCCACTCACCTCTCGGGCCCGCTTCCCTGTCCGGTACGCCACGCCATCCCTATCTCGGGGGACATGGGGATCTCCATTCACGCGGAGGAGTTCGCGGCCGAGCTGTTTCAGCGGTTCGACGTCCGGCTCCACGAGCAGCTCCGGGCGCTGAAGGAGCTGCTCGCCCGCCCGGGGTTCGGCGTGGGCCCGCGGACCATTGGCGCCGAGCTGGAGATGTTCCTCATCGACGGCGACGGGCTCCCGCTGCGCATCAACGGCGAGGTGATGAGCACCACGCGCGACAAGCGCATCACGCTGGAGATGGCGCAGTTCAACATCGAGTCCAACGCGCGGCCGCTAGCGCTGGGCGGACAGACACTCACCGAGCTTCGGGACGAGCTGCAGGAGACGGTGACGGAGGTCGCCCGCGCCGCCGCTGCGCACGGAGGCATGGTCGCGTTGGTCGGCATGCTCCCGACGCTCAAGGGCATGGACATGCTCAAAGACGCGACCTCTGACGCGCCACGGTATCGAGCGCTCTCGCGCGGGCTCGCCCGGCTTCGCGGTGGCCGCCCGCTGCGGATCAGGATTCAGGGCGAGGAGTCGCTCGAGGCCGAGTGGAACGACGTCACGATTCAGGGCGCGAACACCTCGTTCCAGCTTCATTTGCGCGTGAACCCGGCGGACTTCGCTCGCGCGTACAACGCGGCGCAGCTCGCGACGGCGCCGGCGCTCGCGGGGTGCGTGAACTCGCCCATCCTGATGGGTTGGAAGTTGTGGGACGAGACGCGCGTGGCGCTCTTCGAGCAGGCGCTGGACGATCGCGCTGATACGGAACGCTATCGGCCCGCGCGTGCGTCGTTCGGCAGCGGCTGGTGCCGCGAGGGCGCGTGGGAGCTCTTCGCGGAGGCGATCGATCTGCACTCGCCGCTGCTGCCGGTCTGCGGTGAGGAGGATGCTTTTTCGGAAGTGCGAGCGGGACGCGTGCCGCATCTGGACGATCTCAAGCTCCACAACGGCACCGTGTGGCGGTGGAACCGGCCCGTCTATGACTCGTCCGGCGGCGGTCACGTCCGGATCGAGTTTCGGCCGCTGCCCTCCGGCCCGACCGTGACGGACATGGTCGCGGGCGCGGCGTTTCTCCTCGGGCTGACGCTGGGCCTGGTCCCGGACATCGACGAGCTTCTCCCCGCGATGCCGTTCAGCGCGGCGGCGGGAAATTTCTATGCGGCGGCGAAATCGGGACTGGACGCGCAGCTGCTCTGGCCCACACGAACGGGGCTCTCTCCGCGGATCGTTCAGGCGCGCGAGCTCATCGTGGAGCTTCTGCCCAGAGCGAAAGAGGGCCTGCTCTCCGCCGGGATCGCGCAGGACGAGGTCGAGCACTGGCTGGGCTGCTTCGGGGAGCGCGTGGAGCGCGGCATGACCGGCGCCAGGTGGCAGAAGCTCTCGCTGCTCAGGTGGGAGCAGCGGCTGTCCCGCTCCGAGGCGCTGGCGGCGATGTTCGCGGAGTACCGCGAGTACGCGAGCTCGGAGCGGCCGGTGCACGAATGGCCGACGAGTCCTCTGCCGCGGTTGTTTGATCTTGCTCCGGCCGCGACGCAGGGATGAATGGAGGCCCTCCTCCGAAGCAGCTAGAGTCGCCGCATGTCACGCGTGCTTCTCCGGATGCTTCTCTGCGGTTTCGCGATGGGCGTCGTCGTCGCTTCGTGTTCCTCGCCGCAGCCGGAAGCTGATGGAGGCGTAGGCGGCGGCGACGGAGGTGGAGGCGGCGGTGGAGATGCCGTCATCGACTCCGGCGTGGAGTGCGCGACGCCCTGTGCAGACGGCACGGTCTGTCTGAGTGGACAGTGCTACCCGCTCAACTGCGCGCAGGCGCTCTGCGGCACGAGCGAAGTGTGCGTCAACTCGGTGTGCATCCAGCGCGCGTGCATCGGCCTGGTGTGCGGCGCTGGGCAAGGCTGCGCGAACGGGCAGTGCCTTCCGGTCTCCTGCGCAGGCCAGTTCTGCGGGAGCAGCGAGGTCTGCGTGGACGGCGCGTGCGTGAACTCCCGCTGCGTCGGGGTGACGTGCCAGCCGAACGAGACGTGCGCGGCCGGCCGCTGCTATCAGCCGGCGTGCGACGGCGGTTCGTGCGATCCGAATCAGGTCTGTACCGACGACGGCGGCTGCTTCGAAAAGGCCTGCGCCGGCGTCATCTGCCCCTCCGGCTTCAAGTGTTCCGCCGGGCTCTGCACGGACTGCCAGGCCGGCTACGTGAAGATCGGCAACAACTGCGTGCAGCAGGTCCAGAACGGCGGCAACTGCAGCTCGCCCGACGTGTGCCTCTCCGGCATCTGCACTGACGGCGTCTGCTGCACCACTGCGTGTGCGGGCACCTGCGAGTCCTGCGCGCTGACAGGGTCGAAGGGCACGTGCACGCCCATCCCGTACCGGACCGATCCGCAGAATGAATGCGCGCTCTCGTACTGCGCGGGCGACGCGGGCTGCCTCAGCTCGTGCGCGAACGCGGCGGACTGCAAGACCAGCCAGTGCACCGGAGGCGCCTGCGTCGTCGCGGACGCGGGCAGCAAGCTCGGCAACGGCGCGGTGTGCACCGCCGGGACGCAGTGCTCGAGCAACAACTGCGTGGACGGGCGCTGCTGCAACAGCACCTGCACCGGCGCCTGCCGAAGCTGCGATGTCCCGGCTCAGGAGGGCAGCTGCTCGCTGATTCCGAACGGGTTCGACCCGAACGCCGAATGCAACAGCGGCCTCGCCTGCGACGGCTTCGGGGCGTGCCACACCAACTGCAGCCTCGATACCGACTGCGAGAGCGGCTTCTACTGCGTGGGCAACAGCTGCGTGCCGCGACAGGCGGCGGGCACGACCTGCAATCAGAACAATCAGTGCCTCACCAACACGTGTGCGGACGGCGTCTGCTGCGACTCCTCGTGCATCGGTCAGTGCCGCTCCTGCACGTACTCGGGGAAAGTCGGCACCTGCACCATCGCGGACGCGGGAACGGATCCGCAGAACGAGTGCGGTGTGTTCGTCTGCTCGGCGGGTGGAACCTGCCCGACGAGCTGCGCCAGCAACGCGGACTGCAAATCCACCCACTACTGCAACGCCGGGAGCTGCGTGCCGAAGGTGGCCAATGGCGCCGTCTGCACGAACAGTGGCGCCTGCGTGAGCAACCTCTGCCTCGGCGGCCGGTGCTGCTCGGGCGCGTGCACCGGTACGTGCAAGGCGTGCACGTCGATCGGCTCGTGCACCAACGCGACGCCGAACACGGATCCGCAGAACGAGTGCGGCATCTACACGTGCAACAACGGCGCGTGCCATACGAGCTGCTCCAACAGCCAGGACAGCAGCTGCAAGGCGAACTACTACTGCAACGGCACCGCGTGCGTGCCGGACCTTCCGAGTGGGTCCGCGTGCACCCGCGCTACGCAGTGCAGCTCCAGCGCATGCATCGACGGGATCTGCTGCGCGATGGCGTGCGGCGGCAACTTCGCCTGCAACAGCAGCGGGGCCTGCTACGGACCCACGTGCACGACGGATCCGCAGTGCATCACCAGGGCGTATTGCGCGACCAACAGCACCTGCGCCGCGGACAAGCTTGGAGGCGTGAGCTGCAGCCGCGACGCCGAGTGTCTTTCGAACAACTGCCGAGGCATCGGCACCAACGCGACCTGCGATTGCAACACGAACAACCAGTGTGCTTCGGCCTGCTGTGCGGGGACGAACTGCGTGGCAGCCGGCGCGAAAGCTACCGGCGGGACCTGCTCGGTGGATTGCCAGTGCGCGAGCGCGTGCTGCAACGGGACGACCTGCGTTATCGGCGGCACGCTCGCGTCAGGTGCCGCGTGCGTGTCGGATTGTGAGTGCACTTCCGGCAATTGCAGACTGACGGGCGTCTGCAGCTGAGGGCTCACAGAAACAGGCAGACGTCTCCGAACTCGTGGCCGAGGAAGCCTCGCGTTTCGGCCTCGGCGCTGACCTGTTTCAGCAGTTGCTGTGACGCGAACGCGGCGAGCAGCGCGAAGTGGCTCGCAGTGGGATCGTGCACGCCAGTGAAGAGCGCGTTCACCACCTTCAGCGAGTAGCCCGGCCCGAGATGCAGGTTGGTGGAGCCGGCGCCAGCGTGAAGCTCGCCGTGCTGTTCCGCGGATCCTTCCAATGCGCGAACCACCGTGGTGCCCACCGCGATGATCTGGGCCCCCCGCTTCTTCGCCTCGGAGATCGCGCGAACGGTCTCCTCGGGAATTTCGTAGCGCTCCGTCAGCGGCAGCCGTGCGTCGAGCGCGGCATCGCCCGTCGAGCTGAGTCCTGCCGCGTGCGTGAGCGTGGCGAGGTGCACGCCGCGATCGCGGAGTGACTTCAAGACGCCGAAGCTGAGCGAAGCTCCCGCCGAAGGCATCTCCGCGGACCACGGCCGAGCTGCATAAGCGGTCTGCACGTCCCAGAGCGCGAGTGGCCCTTCGAGGTACGAGTACTGCACCGGCTTTCCGGCGCGATAGATCGCGGAGAAGAGCTCCGCGCCGCGCTGTTCGAAGTGAAGGAGCACGTGGCGGGGCGAGTCTCGGAACACCTCGTCGATGTGGGCCCGCAGGCCTCCCTGAAACTCCAGCTGCTCGTGTGCGACCAAAGTCCGCGGCGCCGGTCTGTCCTCGGTGCGCTGACGCCAGTCGCCCGGGCCGAAGGCGATGGCTTCCGCTCGAGAGTTGTCGATCGCGCCGAGGAGCCGGAGCTCCAGCGTCCCATCGTTCGTGTGCAGCGCTGCCGGCAATGACGCCGCGTCGTTCACGATCAAGAGGTCGCCCGATTGAAGAAACGTAGAGAGACGCGCCGCGGTGGACTCCTCAATCCGCTTCTCACGCGTATCCACCACGAGCATCCGAGCCGCCTCGCGACGATCGCGCGGCTTGCGGGCGGCGTTCACGGCGAGACCTCGACGGACGCGAGCTCTTTGCGCGCTCCGGATGGCAGCGCAGCGTCTGACCGGATGAGGCGCACGAGGCGTTCGGCGACTTTCTCCGGAGAAAGCAGCGTCGCCGGATCCGCGTCCGGGATCGCGTCCTTGTGCATCTGCGTGTCCATCTCCCCGGGATCGAGCGACCAGAACTTCACCCCGCTCCCCTCGAACTCCGCTGCCAACGTGCGCGAGAGATGATCTTGCGCCGCCTTCGACACCCCGTAGCTCCCCCACTTCGGATACGCGCTCACCGCCGCATCCGACGAGATGTGGATCACGAGCCCGCGGTTCCGCACCGCCATCGCGCCGGCGATCGCCTTGGTGAGCCGGAACGGACCGATGAGGTTCGTCTGCAGCACGCGCTCGAAATCCTCGCAGGCGGTGTCGAGCAGGTATTGAAGCGGCGTAGGTCCCAGCGTGCTCGCGTTGTGGATGAGGAGATCGATGGGCCCCACCAGCGCGGCGGCCGTTCCCGCGAGTGGATAGACCGCCTCCTTGTCGCCGATGTCCGCGGCCACCGCGTGCGCCACGTGGCCTTCGTCACGAAGCTTCCGCGCGACCGCTTCGACCTCGTCCTTGTGCCGAGCGACGAGGACGACGCACGCTCCCGCTCGCGCCAGCGCCTCTGCCGTGGCCCTGCCGAGTCCCTTGCTGGCACCGGTCACCAGGGCATTCGTCTTCGTCAGCTCCATCGGTCATTCCTCCAGGTGCCGCAAACAGCGGTTCGCTCTGACAGGTAACCCGCTCCCGTCAGTTTTTTGGAGCGGCGTGCCAATGGATTGGAATGCCGCTACGGCGTTGGCAGACTGTCCGG
>JBJMQN010000128.1:0-9797 GCA_045802665.1 Myxococcaceae bacterium
AGCCGAACGCCGTCGCCGCAATCGCCGCGGCGGCAGCTCCCTTGAGCAGGTTTCGTCGTCCGATCGCCGCCATCGCGCGCTCGTGCCGCACGACATCGAGCGGAAGGTTCTGCGCCTTCGCGACGGAGTGTTCGCGCGCAAGCGTGAGCAGCGAACGCATCACCGGTGTTCTTGCCATGTTGTGAGGCCCCCTCTCAAAAGAGGCGCTCAGGATGGCGGAGGGCTGGGGTGTGAAAACAAGGCAGCAGGGTGGTGCGGGCGGATCCAAACGCCGCAGCTACACCGTGGGTGCGGCGAACACGGCGGGGGAAAACCGCACGGCCTACATGCCGATCAGGCTGTCAGGGCGAGTGAACGGCCAGTCTCTTCGCCGCCGCCGCCGCGTCGCGGTGATCCTGCTGAATCCTGACCGCCGTCTCGTACGCCGCGCGCGCGTCATCCGTCTTCTTCTGCGCCTCGTACAGCTGCCCCAGCGCGTACCAGGCGTCCGCGAAGTTCGGATCCAGCTTCGTCACGGCCTTGAAGCTCTCCTCCGCCTTCTTCGCCTCGCCCTTCTGGTACAGCGCGACGCCGAGGTAATAAACGCCGAGCGGATTGCGCGGATCGGACGTCAGCACTTCCGAGAGCACGCGGATGCCTTTGTCGAGATCTCCGCCGCGCGTGTAGAGGAAGCCGAGCTCCGCGCGCGCCTCCATCTGCGACGGGTCCTTCTGCGAGACCTCCTCGAGCTGCGGCAACGCGAGATCCGGCCGCTGCCTGCGCGAGTACAGAATCCCCAGCTTCGCGCGAGCGGTCATGTTGTTGGGCGACTGATCCGACACCGCCTTCAGCACCTTCTCCGCGTCGTCGTAACGCCCGGAGTTGATGTACAGGTCCGCGAGAGACAGCTTCGCGTCCGTGCGCGTGCCGTCCTCTTCAATCACCTTCTTGTAGAGCGGCTCCGCCTTCGCCATCACGCGCTTCTTCGCGTACACCCGAGCGAGCTCGAGCCGCGCGTCCGCCGAATCGTCCAGCTTCATCCGCGCCTCGTACTTCTCGATGGCGCCGTCCAGATTCCCGAGCGCGCTGTACGCCTGCCCCAGGGCCGCGTGCGTGGACGGATCCTCCGGCATCGCCTTCACCGCGGTCTTCAGCGTCTCCACCGCCTGCTCCGCCTGCCCGAGCTCGAGGTAGCTGAGCGCGAGCCCGCGGTACGCCTCCGAGTCCTTGCGCCGCCCGTCCTCTTCCATCAGCTGCACGGCCTTCTTGAACGCCTCCAGCGCGCGGTCCTTCTTGCCCTGCTGCAGGTACAGCGCGCCGAGCTGCGTGTACGGCCCCGACGCCCGCTTCGGCTCGAGCTTCAGCGCGGTCTCGAACTCCTTCGTCGCGTTCTTCTGATCGCCGAGCCGGAAGTACGAGAGCCCCAGGTTGAAGTGCGCCTCGGCGAACGACGGCTCCGCCTTGATCGCCTTCTTGAAGAACTCGGCCGCCTTCTTGTGATCTTCCCTCGCGTCGTACGCCACGCCGAGGTTGTTGAGCGACGCGGAGTGGTTCTGATTGAGCGCGAGCGCGCGCTGGTACTCGGCCATCGCCCCCGGCACGTCGTTCTCGCGCATCAGCAGCACGCCGAGGTTGTAGTGGGACTCCGGATCCTCGAGGTCGTCCTTCGCCGCCTGAGCGAGGATCTCCTTCGCCTCGCCGTACAGCCCCTTCTCCGCCAGCGCTTTGCCCAGGTTGATCCGCGCCTGCCCGAGCTTCGGATCCAGCTCCAGCGTCTTGCGATAGCTCGCGATGGCGTCATCCAGCTTCTGCGTCTGCTGCAGCGCCTCGCCGTAGTTGAAGCGCAGCTCCGCGTCGTTCGGGGAGAGCTCCACGGCCTTGCTGTACTGCTGCACCGCGATGTCTTTCTCGCCCAGCGTCCGCGCGAGCAGGCCTCGCTCCGCGCGCAGCGACGCCTCGTCCGGCAAGGACAGGATCGCCTGATCCAGCAGTGCCTTTGCCTGATCGCCTTCGCCCGCAACCCGCAGCGCCCGCGCGAGCAAGAGCTTCGCGTCCACGCTCTCCGGATCCAGCTTCACGAGCTGCTGCAGCGGGACGATCGCCTTCTTCGCATCGCCGAGCGCGAGCCAGGTAAGCCCGAGGCGATAGAGCGATTCGGTGTCGTCCGGCGCGTCCTTCAGGTGTTCGGCCTCGACGTCCGCGGTGCGCTTGAGCGCGGACGCGTCGCCGCCACCGGCAGAGTCGGGCGGCGTCCCGTGAACGAGGAGCGGTTGGGTGAGCTGGAGGCAGAGAAGAAGGGTCCGCATGGTGTTGGGCTACTCCACGTACGGCGATGCGCGGGCGTCGAACGTCTTCTTCGCCAGCGCGGCTTTTTGCTTGTCCCAGCTGTCCCGGGCCTGCTCTGCGGCTGTGGTCTGCTCTTTGAGCGCGGTCTTCATCTCGCCCACTTCCGAGTCACAGCTCTTCGCCTGCTCTTCGAACGCCTTCGGATCGAGCGACTCAGAACCTTCGACCTTCGCCTTCCGCGCGAGGCCGAGCCGAGCCATCTCGAACCGCGCGTGAGCGCAGCGCAGCGAGATGTCCTCGATGTCGAGCTTCTTCACGTTCACGACCTGCTGCGCGCGCAGAAAATCCACCCGCGCGTTCGCCTCCTGCACGGCGAGCTCGGCGACTTCCTTCGCGACCTTGTCGTCCGCGTCCGAGGCCTCGTCTTCCGCGGCGGACAGCCGGTCCTTCGCGCGGCGGAGCGCATCCCGCGTGCGCAGCACTTCGTTCTCCGCTTCGTCTCGGTGATCGATCGCGACGGCGAGATCGTTCTCCGCTTCGAGCAGCTCGATGCGGCTCTCGTAGGGGAGCTTGTCGAGCATGCTGCCCGGGACCTTCATGCCGTATTTCGGTCCGCAGCCCGCGAGCAGAAGCAGCGTCACTGCCCCGATGAAGACTCTCATTGGAGGTTCGCCTCGAAGTTTCCGAAAACAGTCCGGCCGCACCCGAAGTCGGTGCACTGCACGAACGTGACGTGGAGATTGCCGGTGACCTTGCGACCCGCCTCCAGCGGCCCTGAGAGATCCGGCGCCTGATCGAAGGTGAGCTCGCCGCGCTCGACGGGGGGGAAAGTCGTCCGTGGATCGTCCAGCACGTCGCGCGAGACGGAAGTCCGCTGGCCGCTGCCGTCGGGCGTCATCGCCTCCAGCTGCAGCGGCACCTTGCTCTGCAGCGCGACGCCGGACGTTTTGTAGGAGAGCTTGAAGGTCGTGTCCTCGCCGGACTCGCGCTTCTGGAAAAAGCGCAGCGCGATTTCGTCGTCGGAGTGGAGCAGCTCCGCGGTGTCGTACTTCAGCGAGACCAGGGTGGAGAGGCTCCCCTCCAGCTCGTGCGAAGCCTGCCCGCAGCCGCACAGGCAGCCACAGACGCACAGTGCTGCGATGAGTGAAGCGCGGAGGGTCACTTGCAGGCCCTCCACTCCGGATCGACATCCGGTCCGCTCAGCTGGCCCACGTCCTTGAGCACCGACAGCTCGCGCTTGGCGCCTTCGACGTCGCCGAACCGGCAACGCAGAGCAGCGAGGTTCGCGCGCGCCTTCTCGTTCGTCGGATCCGAATCCAGCGCCTTGCCGTAGGAGGCCCGCGCGCCCATCGCATCTCCGGAGAGGAGCAGCGCCACACCGAGCGCGTTGTGCGCCGAGGCCCGCGTGTCCTCGAGCTCGGTGGCGCGCCCGAACGCGAGCTCCGCCAACGCCACCTGCTTCGCCTCCAGATACGCGAGGCCCAGCGCCTCCACCGACGCGGCGTCCTGCGTGGCTTCCACCTTCTTCTGGAGGTCATCCAGGTTCGACGGAGAGCCGCCACCGGCGAGCTTGGGCAGCGGACTGGAAGCGTCTTCCTTCCGCGTCCGGCAACCGAGCACCGCGGGCGTGAAGACCTCGAGCTGGGTCGCTCGCTGCAGGCAGGCCTTGAACGCGTTGTCCGCGCGATCGCGCAGCGGGTTCACCTGCTCGGCGACGGCCTTGCGGAACTGCTGAACCTCCGCGGCGGAGAGCCCTGCTGGCACCGGCGTCGCCTCCACCACGTCCGCGAGGTGCTGATACGCGAGCGCGATTCTCCACAGCGACGCGACTGCCCACTCGGGCGAGCCCATCTGCGCGGCCTGCATGTAGACCTGCTCGGTGCTCTGCAGCTGCTGGACCTTCTGCTCGACGTCCGAGTTCGGGAGCGCCTTGTAGCCGCGGTAGAGCATCTCGCCGAGGTACCAGAGGCCCTTCGCCGAATCCTCGCTCTGGCCGTCGGGCCCCTGCGTCACGGTGGTGAGCGTGGAGATGAGCGCCTCGGGCTTCTCGTTCGGGGCCGTCGTCGCCACGAGCTCCGCGAGCATCCCCGCCGCCTTCGCGTTCTGCTTGTCGAGCTTGAGCGCCTGCTCCAGCGTCGCGCGGGCTTTGCCGTTCTGGTTTCCCTTGAGCTCCGCCTCGGCGAGCATCGTCAGCACTTCGGCTTTGCGAGCGCCCGCCACTTCCGTCGCGAACTCGAAGTCTTTCTGAGCCGCTGCGAACTGACCCAGCGCGAGTCGCAGCCTTGCGCCGGCGAGCCAGCCGTCGAGGCCCGCCGAGTCCGCGCCCAGCTTCTGGCCCACCGCCTCGAAGTACGAAGCCGCCTCCTCGAACTTCGCCGTCTCCGCAGCGTTGCGGCCGAGCGTGGTGAGGATGTCGGTGTTGTACTGGCTCTTCGGGTAGTCCTTCACGAACTTGTCCCCGAGCTCCTTCTCCTTGTGCACGTCGCGCTTCTCGCGCGCGGCCACGAACGCGCCGTAGAGCGCCTTCTCGCCGATCTCCGCGCCCTTGTTCTCCTCGGCGACCTTGAGCAGGCCCTCGACGACGTCGCCCGTCTCCTGCGACGACTGCAGCGCGAGCTCGGACAGCGCCTCGCCCTTGCTCTCGGTGAGGATCTTCCGCACGTCGTTCTGGAACGCCGCGGGCAGCCGCGAGGCGAGGAACTTCTTGCCGAGCTCCTCCATGCCCTTGAAGTCGTTGCGCTGCCGCAGCCCATCCAGCGCGAGGTTGCCGGCCACCGCCGCATCCTTGTGGTCCGGATGGTTGATCGCGAAGTCCGCGAACAGCTCGGAGGACTTCTCGTAGTCGCCGTCCTCGTAATAGGCGCGCGCGATGTTGAACTTCACCTCGGTGACGTTCTCGCTCTTCGGGTACTGCGCCACGAAGCGCGCACCGAGCAGCTTGAGCGCCTGGCGCGCGTCCGCCACTTCGAACGCGTTCAGCCGCTCGACCTCACCGGGCTTCAGCGCGCTGAAGTGCGCGAGCAGCGCGGCGTAGAGGGCGGACTCGTGGTCCGAGCCTGAGAGCTGCGGCGCGTCCTTGTTCGCCTTCTGCGAAGCGGCGCTGGCGACGGCCTTCGCGTCCGCCTTGCCGTTCTTCGCCTTGTCGAGCGCGCGCTCCTCATAAAGCGCGAGCTCTTCGAACTGCCGCGCGGCCTCGGGGAACTCCTTCGCCGCGAACAGCGCGTCGCCGCGGTTGCGCATGATGGTCCGCACGTACGCTTCGGGGCGGAAGAGCGAGAGGTACTCCTTGTACGCGTCCGCCGCCTCGAGGAAGAGGCCCTTCTCCTCCTTCTTCTGCGCGGCCACGTGCATCTGCGTCGCGAGATCGCGCGACATCTCCTCCAGCTCCGCGAGCGTCTTCTTGCGAGCGCCCTCGTCCTTCTCCGGATCGGTCTTCGCCTCGATCGCCGCGCGCACGAGGTATCGGATGTCGTCCGGCTTCGGCGGGACCTTGCCCTTCGCGGCCTTCAGCGAGTCGTAGATCTTCTCGGCGCGCTCCAGATCCAGCTCCGGGTCCGGCTGGATCTCCATCAGCTTTCGCAGCGCGGGGATCGCGTACTCGTACTGCGTCTTGATGAAGTAGCGGTTGCCCAGCTTGTCGAGCGCCAGCGCGTACGTGGCGCGCGAATCCGACAGCTTCTCGAAGTAGTTGAGCGCGCCCTTCGCAGGCCGGACCTCGGTGTAGCTGTAGACGAGATCCAGCAGGGCCTCGCGCTTCACGTTCAGCGACTTCTGCGGATCCACGCCCGGGATCGGCGGAGACGCAGCGGCCGCCTCGAAGAAGACGACAGCCTCCGCGTGCTTGCTCTGGTTCACGCGGATCCAGCCCATCTTGTAGCGGGCGAGATCGTGAACGGGGGAGGGCGGCTGCTCGAGGATCGCCTGGTAGTGCTTCTCCGCCTCGACGAGGTCCGCCTTGTCGAAGAAGTAGTCGCCGAGGATCTGCTCCGCGTCCAGCCGCAGCGGGCTGTTCGGATACTTCCGGATGAGATCGCCCTCGGTCTTGAGCATGTCGTCGAACTGACCGAGCTCGCGCTGCTCGTGCGCCAGATAGAAGGTGACCTTGTCGCCGTCCTTGAAGTCCGGGAACTCGCGCAGGATGCGGTAGTAGATCTGCACCGCCTTCTGCTTGAGGAGCTTGGTCTCCGGAGACACGAGCGCGCCCTTCATCTCGGGCGGACGCTGCTCGGCCTGCAGGTAATACATGTACCGGCTCTTCTCGACGTAGAGCTCGGCGAGCCGGAACTGCAGATCCGGCAGGTACGGCGCATTGCGTGACTTCTGAATCAGCTTCTCGGTCTCGCCGATGCTGCGGTCCACCTTGAAGATGTCCCGCTTCAACTTGGTGATGAGCTCTTCCCGCTCCTTCGCCTTGTTGACGATCGGGTTCTGCTTCGCGGCGGGGCCTAAGACCGGCAGGTTCGGGACCTGCGCGAGGAGCAGCGCGGTGAGGACGCAGGAGATCATTGCGCCGTCTCCTCGATGCAGCGGCTCTTGAGCGAGACCCGGTAATCGCGGAGCTCGTCGTTCCAGTACTCGCCCTCGAACTTGAACGCGACCTCGCCCGGCTCGAGCTCCTTCTCTTCTTCGGGGATGACCAGCTTGCTGCCGCGCTTCACGCGCTCGTACAGCTTGAGGCCGACCTCGTACTCCATGAGGCGCACCTGCTCGGAGGCGCGGAGCAGCCGGTCCGCCTCGGCGCGAACGGACTCGTGGAGCCGCTCTTGAGCGATGCGGAGGGCCTCGGCGTGCTCGAGATCGTAGAGCTTGCTGACGTGCGCGTAGAGCCTGTCTCCGAAGCTGCCGGCGTAGCGGCCGAGCCGCTCACCTTCGAGCTCCAGCGACTCGAGGAACTTGAACGCGCGCTTCGTCCCGCCGTGGCTCATCGCCGCGCGGCGCAGGCGCAAATCTTCCGTGAGATCTTCGCGCTCGCGGATCGCCTCGAGAGACTCCGCGAAGCGCCTCGTCAGCTCCTTCGCGGCGCGCTTGGCCGGGAGGTAGTGGCAGAGATCTTTGAAGATCATCGCCCGGAGCAGGTACTTGTCCGGCTGGAACTCGTCCTTGAACGTGGGCGCATCCAGCGTCGTGAGCAGGCCCATCGCCTCGTGGATCTGGCCCAGGTTGTAGCGGGTCCACGCCTCTTCCAGGTACAGCGTGGCGCGTCCCGGATCGAGCTCCGGCAGCACGACCTTGTGGTACGCCTCCAGCGCGCCCTGCCAGTCTTTCAGCTCGTACTTGAGCCGGGCGACGGCGAGCTGCGCTTCGTTGCGCGTGTCCTGATTGAGCTTCGGATCCTTCGACAGCTCCTCGAACTCCGCGATCATCTCGGGGAGCTTCTTCTCCTTCGCGTCTTTCAGCCGCGTGACCAGCAGCGAGAACTTCGCGTGGGAGGCCTCGGGGGAGTCCTCATTCAGCTTGGCGAAGTGCATCGTCGCCCAGCGCTCGTTGCCGACCTTCAAGTCGACGAGGCCCTGCTGGTAGTGCGCGAAGTTGGCGGTCGTCTCGGGCAGAAAGCCCAGGTCCAGCGAGCCGAACACCATCTCGTCGATCAGCAATTCGTCGTGCGGCACCTGCGTGAGCTGCTGCAGCTCATCCAGCGCCTTGGGAATCACGTTCGGGTTGGTGCGCTCTCGAGCGATGCGCGCGAGGTAGTTCGCGCCGGCGTGGCGCAAGCCCAGATCGATGAACGACTTCGCGAGGAAGTACTGCGCCCAGGCGTAGTTCTCGTCAGTGGGGGAGGTGGACTCCAGGTACGTGTACAGCTTGCCGGCGGCCTTCTTCGGGTTGTTCGAGAAGTAGTCGTTCAGCGCTTCATCGAAGAGCTTCGGGTCCGCTTTCTGCGGCGGCGGAAGCGCTTCGGGCGCGGCGGCCGCCTTCTCGTCCTTCTTCTGCTGCTCGTCCTTGCTCGCGTCCGCCTTCTTCTGCGGCGCGTCGACCTCATCCCCGGAGACGGGATCCGTCGTCTTCTTCGAATCGTTGCCGCCCTTCGTCCGGTCCGCCGCGAGCGAGACGCTCGGCAGCGTGACGATGAGGGCGCAAAGCAGAAACCGTTTCATTCAGTCGCGCCGAAGTTCAGTGCCGCCGACAGCTGAAGCGTGGGGACGTTCAGCAGCCGGTCGGTGATGACGAAGTTGTTGGTCGCGTCGAAGCGGAAGCTCACGTACTTGTTCGTGAAGAATCGCGCGCCGACGCCCACGTTCACCGCGGGCCGGAAGCCGGTGGTGAGCTTGAGCACGCTGCCGCCGCCGACGAGATAGCCCTCGAACCAGGCCACCTTCCGGTTGAGCAGCGCGGACTTTCCGTAGAGCGGGCTCCAGACGAGATCCGAGCCCACCATCCACTCCACCTTTTCGAACTGGGTGGGAAGCACCGCGAAGTCGCGCTCGAGCTGTTTCTCGAGACCGGTGCTCAGGTTGTAGCTGTAGAGCCCGCGGCCCACGGTCCACGCGAAGCTGTCCGTGAAGTGGTACGTGTAACCCACCTGCGCGGAGAGCCCTTTGTAGAAGGCGTCCAGCGGAAGCGTGCCGAGCCCCAGCGTGAGCTCGTGGTTCATCCGGTATGCGCGCTCCTGAACGGCGAGCACCGTCCCCGGGTTCTCCAGCTCCTCCGTCTGCGCGAGCTGGGCAAACGCGAGGGCAGGGGTCACCCACGCGACCAGAAGAAGTGTCTTTCGCATGTCGTTTGTCCGGAGGGTCTTCTCGGGGCCTAGTAGCCGACCGAGTTGAACAGGAAGGGGTAGCTCACGATGACGAGGCCGCCTTTGGCCGGCGGGAAGTGCCACGTCTTGAGGTTCTGGAGGATGCACGCCTCGACTGCCTGATTGCGCAGCGTGGAGGTCTTGGTCTTCGCCGTCACCACCGCGCCGGCCGTGGAGATCTGCCACTCGAGGACGACCTTGCCGGCGAGCGAAGGATCTTTGAGCAGCGCGCGCTCGTAGCAGCCGCGGACTTCCTGCAGGTGGCTGTTCACGACCTTGGCCACCGCTTCGCGATCGATGCTGCCCTGAGCGGTGATGCTGCGAGCGGACGCGCGCGTGACGACGCCGCCCACCGCGCCCTTGCCCACGCTGCCCGCGCCCAGCGCGCCGATGCCGCCGCCGCCCTTGCCGTGCAGCATCTCCATGCCGAGCGTCGAGCCGCCGCCCTTGCCGCCGCCGCCCAATCCGAACAGGCCCACGCCCGCGTTCGCGATGGGCTGCTTCCCGATGAGGCCGGACAGCTTGTAGTCGGTGTTCTTGATCCGCTTGTCGCCCGGGCCGGAGCCGAGCTTGTCGGTCGCCGCGAGGAGATCCTTCATCGGCCCCGCCGCGGTCAGCTTGGCGAGCGCCTTGAGCGCCTTCGTCTCCGGAGCGGCGACGGCCTTGGGCGGGATCTTCTCTTCGATCTTCTTCTCCGCCTTGGCGACCTCGGTCTTCTTCTCCTTCGGCTTCGTCTTCTCCTGGAGCTTCTTGAGCTCCTCCTTCGCCTTCTCTTTCTTCTCGGGCGCGAGGAGGC
>JBJMQN010000129.1:0-5110 GCA_045802665.1 Myxococcaceae bacterium
ACGGACGCCGTCACCACCAGGTCGGTGCCGTTGAGCATCGACCGCAGCCGGTCGATCGCCGCGGGGCTGTTGTTCTCCGCGAGCGCGTTCACCGTGGCGAGCTTCACCGAAGAGTCCGCGTGGCGGAGATACGGCGCGATCTCCTCGACGCGCTTGTTGGGATCCTTCGCGGGAGTGCGCGCCAGCTCGCTGATGCCCATCGCGAGCCGCTTCGCCTCGGGGACGAGATCTCCGCCACACGTCAGAACTTCCTTCAACGTTCCAAGCTGACGATCCATCGCCGCCGAGAGCCGGCAGTCGATGTTGGCGATGTCCGCTTTGAGCTTCGGCGTGGCGGCGTTGCGCGCTGCCGCTCGGACGCGATCGCGCAGGGTTTGGAGCAGCACCTTGCCCTGCGTCGCGGGCAATCCGGACTGAGCCAGCGCGAGCAGCGGCTGCGCGCCACCGGCGACGTCGCCGTGTTCGAGCCGCTCCGCTCGGAAGGAGAGATCCGCGAGCGCGCCCACCGGAGCACAGGATGCCGCCTTGCACTTCTCCGCGAGCTTCGCCAGAGACCGCGTCGCCTCGACGGCCACGCGGTAGTCGGAGTCGTCGAGCAGCTTTCGCAGCGTGACCGCGTCCACGTCGGTGCCGACGTCGCCGAGGCCCTTGGCGCAGATCGCTCGGACTTCGGAGGCTTCATCCTGCGTGCAGAGCAGCAGCTGGGTGCGCGCGAGCGGGTTCTTGCTCGCGGCCAGTGCGTACGCCGCGCCGTAGCGACTGTCCGCGGGCGACTCTTTTTTCAGCAGTGGCGCGAGCGCTGTGAAGGCCTTCGCAGGAATGGTCGCGTTCTGCCGGACGGCGACGCCGAGCAGGAGCGACGCTCGGGCCTGAACGTCGGGCGTGGTTCCGAGGAGCCGATCCACGAGGCGATCCACGGCGGCGGGCGTCGCGAGTCTGGCGAGCGCTTCGAGCTGCTCGTAGTGAACCTTCGCCTCCTGCTCCTGCGCCTCCTGCGTGAGCAGCTTCTCCACGAGCGCGATCTTCACCTCCGGCGCCACCGGATCCCACGAGAGGCCAATCAGCCCCGCCGCGAACGCGGCCTCGAAGCGCGGCAGCGGCGCGACATCCGAGATGCCCACGGCGATCGTCTGCGCTGTCGACGGATCCTGAAGGCGTCCGAGCGCGAGGTACGCACGCGCGCGCATCACCGGGTTCGGATCGTTCGTCGCGATCTGCGGCAGATCTCCGAGCGCGCGCCGATCTTCGAGATCAGCAATCCGTTCGATCGGATTGGGCGCCTGCTCCTGCGCGGCGTTATTGACCGGCTTCCGCTTCGGCGGGGTCTGACAGCCTGAAGCTGCGAGGACAACCGCCATGACGCAGGCGGACAACCACGAACGGGCATCGCGCATGGCGCGCGCCTTTAGGCCAAATGTTGGCTGAAATCCAGAGGTTACGTTTGACAGCAGCGAACGCCTCTTTGAAGATGGAATGCCAAGGAGCACTTCTCTGAACTGTCCTCAGTGTGGCGCGAAGGTCGCGGATGGCGAGGCCATCTGCCCTAAGTGCGACTTCATCATCGACGCCTCGTTCCTGAGCGGTGAGTCGCCCACGGGAGATGTCGGCGACCAGGCGACCAACGTCGGCAAGCCGGTGCAGAAGCCGGTGTCGGGGAGCACGAAGGTTCCGGGTGGAAAGCCGGCCACCGGTCAGCGGCCGGCGATGAAGCCCGCGACGGGTCAGCGTCCGGCGATGGCGGCAGCGGGCGCGGCGGCGAAACCGAAGACCGGCACTCGGCCGGCGATGAAACCGCAGACGGGCGTGCGGAAGGCGATGCCGCTCACGTCTCGGCCGGAGAAGATGCCGGAGCCGGACGCCGACGCGTCGACGAACGTGCTCCCGCCGAAGAGAGAAGGCGGTCCACCTCCACCGGACACGAAACCCGGAGGCGCGTCGCCCACGGGACCTGCGATTCCGCGCACGTCTTCCGGCATGCAGATGGTCGCGCCGGAGCAGGCGCTCGACGACTTCAAGAGCTTCGTCAGCAACCTGCCCTCCGGCGACAAGATCGCGTTCATCGGCGCGGCCGCGTTCATCTTCACCTGCTTTCTCCCGTGGAAGGAGACCGCCGCGGATGGCGAGATCCTGGGGCTGATGAGCCTCGGCATCATCGACTTTCTGGTGATGATCGCGGTGATCGGGTCGCTGGTGATCCGCGTGCGGCGCGTGATGCCGCAGCTCAATCCGCTGGTGCCGTGGCTCGTGCAGCTCGGCGGAGCGGGGTTCAGCATCGTCTGGTGCCTCGTGTACATCGGCATCTCCACGGATCTGCGGAAGACACAGGCGCTGGTCGGAAACTTCGAGCAGTCGGTGTCCGCGCCCGCGTTCGGCGTGTGGCTCGCGATTCTGTGCGGCGCGGCGACGGTGGCCGGCACGTTGATGGGCCTCAAGTCCAAGCCGGCATGAGCACTCCCCTCTCCCGGCTGGTCGCGGCGCTGCAGGGCGTGATCGTCGGACAGGACGGAGTGATCGCGGATGTGGTGACCGCGTTTCTCGCCCGGGGGCACGTGCTGCTCGAGGGCGTGCCGGGCGTGGCGAAGACGCTGCTCGCGAGATCTCTGGCGTCCTCGCTGGGGTTGGACTTCACCCGCGTGCAGTTCACGCCGGATCTGATGCCGAGCGACATCCTCGGCACGAACGTCTTTCGGCAGGACACGGCCGAGTTCCGGCTCGTGAAGGGTCCGCTGTTCACCGAGTGCCTGCTCGCGGACGAGATCAACCGCACGCCGCCGAAGACGCAGGCCGCGCTGCTGGAGGCGATGGAGGAGCGGCAGATCACGATCGACGGGGAGACCCATCCGCTGCCGCCGCACTTCTTCGTCGTCGCGACGCAGAACCCGCTGGAGCTCGAGGGCACGTATCCGCTCCCCGAGGCGCAGCTCGATCGGTTCCTGATGCGAGTGCGAGTGGGCTATCCGGATGAGCGCGCGGAGCTCGCGATGCTGACCGCGTTTCATGGGCGCGGCGGAAAGGCGCCGAACGTCACGCAGGTGTTGAACCCCGAGGAGCTGGCGACCTTGCAGACGCAGGCGTCGCAGATTCGGTGTGACGACTCGATTCTGCAGTACGTCGCGAAGATCGTGCGCGAGACGCGGCAGCATTCGAGAGTGCGGCTGGGTGCGTCTCCGAGAAGTGCGCAGGCGCTGCTCGCGGCGGCGAAGGCGCGTGCGGCGTTGGGCGGCGAGACGTTCGTCACGCCCGATGATGTGAAGGCGGTCGTGAACAGCGTGCTCAATCACCGGCTGCTTCTGAAGGCGGAGGCGGAGGTGGAGGGCGTCACGACGGACGAGGTGCTGCGGCAGACGCTGGATCGCGTGCAGGTTCCGCGGTGAGGGGTTGGGTCGGTGTCGAGCGGCTCCGCTTCGAGCTCCCGCGCCGCGGCCCGGTGCAGACGTGAGCTCCTCACATCAGCGGTTCGGCCGGCCGGTGCCGACGCAGTTCGCGTTCGTGCTGCTGGCGATGGGGATGTTGCCGGCGGTGCTGGTGGTGTTGTCGGGCGCGTTCGGGCTGCTCGCGCTCGGAATCGATCTCGGGGTGCTGATCTTCTGCGCGATCGATTTCGTCCTCGCTCCGAAGGCTTCGTCGCTGGACGTGCTGCGCGAGGTGGAGCCCATCCTCTCCTCCGGCGTCCGCAACCGCGTGCGGCTCCGCATGTCCACGAACCGTTCGCGCCGGATTCGCGGAGAGCTGCGCGAGCTGGTCCCTCAGGACGCGGCGGCCGAAGGACAGACGACAGGCTTCGAGGTCGCGCCGGGAATCGTCGACACGACGGTCGAGTGGTGGCTCACGCCGAACGTCCGCGGCGATCTCTCGTTCGGCGATCTCTACGTCCGCGTCGCCGGGCCCATTGGATTGTGCTCGCGGCAGTTCGCGATTCCGCTCTCGCAGACGGTGAAGGTGTATCCGGATCTGCAGGCGCTCACGCGTGAGGCGTTGGCGCTCGCGCTGGCATCCGCCGACAACGCGGAGCGAGCGGTCCGCAAGAGCGCCGAGGGCCGCGAGTTCGAGTCTCTCCGCGAGTACAGAACCGGTGACGACTACCGGGCGATCGATTGGAAGGCGACCGCCCGCAAGAGCCGCACGATGGTCCGCCAGCATCAGCCCGAGCGGAACCAGGTCGTCATGCTGCTCCTGGACTGCGGGCGGCACATGGCGGGACGGGTGGGCGCTCGGCGGAAGTTGGACCACGCGGTGGATGCGGCGCTGCGGCTGGCGAAGGTCTCGCTGGATCAAGGCGACCGCGTCGGTGTGCTCGCGTTTGCGAATGGCGTGAAGGCGCATCTGCCGCCCGTGCGCGGGAACGAGGGGCTGCGGCTGCTCGCGGGTGCGCTTTATCGGGTGGAGGCATCGCTGGAGGAGAGCGACTACGGCCGCGCTTTGGAGCTCGCCTTCGCGCGTCAGCATCGACGGGCGCTGGTGGTGACGTTCACCGACCTGCTCGACAAGGACAGCTCGGAGGCGCTGGTTCGGCGCGTGCTGTCACTGCGGCCGAGGCATCTGCCGATGGTTGCCTCGCTGCTCGATGAGGATCTGCAGCGTGCGGCGACGCGGATTCCGCGCGAGGTGGATGATGCCTACGTGCGGCACACCGCGGCGAGGCTGGAGGATGATTTTCAGCTCACGGCGGCGCAGCTTCGCGATGCCGGCGCTTGGGTCGTTCGCGCCGCGGCTTCGAAGTTCTCCGCCGCGGCGGTGAACGAGTACTTGAGAGTGAAGGCGCGCGGGCTGCTCTAGGGTGGCTGGAAAAACCAACCCTGCAGCCGCGATTTTCGTCGTCGGAGGGTTGGTTTTTCCCGCCACCCCCCGTCGTCATCAGTCCTGAAGCTCGCGCAGATGCCAATGCTCAACTTCGGCGACCATCTCGCGGGTCAGCTCTATCTCCGCCGCGTCGGTATCGTCAGAACAGCCGGCGCGAGGAACGATTGGCGGCTCATGCTCGAGCCAATCGCTCGCTCGGCATGCCGGATCATCCGACGCGTGAGGCTGCGGACACCTCTCCCGTGCAAGCTCGCGCGCCCGTTCCCTCTGGGCCGGCACTCCGGTCAGAGACAACAGCCGTATCAGCGCA
>JBJMQN010000130.1:0-7269 GCA_045802665.1 Myxococcaceae bacterium
CAGCCCCGGGATGACCGAGCTCTCCCCGGTGATCGCGAACGTCATGGGCTGCCGGTAGGCCACGGTCACCACCGACGGCTGCGTCTGCGGCGCGAGCTTCTGCTGCACGAGGCCACCGATGGTGCTGGGGCCGAGCACATTCAGGTCCTGCGTGGGCCGCAGGTCCGCAATCACGAAGTCCTGCGCGTAGTAGCCGGCCTGCACGTTCGGCGTGACCTCGACGCGGATGTCCTTGTTCGGATCGCCGCAGCCATCGATGAAGCACACCTGGCCGCCGCCGCACTGCGAGTCCGTGGTGCAGGCCTGCTTGGCCGCGCTCGGCGCGAAGCCGCACGCGCACAAGGCGAGCACCGCCGAGGCTGAGAGGAGCCGGAGCTTCATTGGCAGTCCCCCGGCGTGGTGATCACGGTCCAGATGTAATAGTCCGCGTACCGCTGGCTCGCGCCGCCATCCGGCAGCGGAACCACGGGCGGGCCGTTGCTCGTTCCGCCATCGGGCAGCGGGGGGCCCGGATTGAAGGTCACCGCTTCCAGCGTCTGCGTGTTGATGGGTCCGTCCGCGACGACGATCTCGACGAAGTGCGTGCCCACCGTGAACAGCTTGAGATCGGGCGAGGCCAAGAACGTCACCGCCGCGGCGGCGGAGCGCTGAGCGCGGCCGGAGTTCGGCAGCGAGGTACCGAGCTGGTTGTAGATGGGGTTCACCGCCCCGGGGGAGGGGTCGTAGTCGATGAAGTAGTCGTAGTTGATGGGATCTGCGACGTCCGGGTCTTCGACGTTGACCGAGAAGGTCACGTTGCAGTTGAGCCCGTTGTTGATCCGCACCGGCACATCGACCGGCTTGATCTGGGAAGGCACGATCCGCGGCGGCCGGTTCAGCACAGGCGTGAGCGGCTCCAGGACGTGGTCGTCCTGAGGGATGATGCAACCGGTCGCTGTGAAGAGGGCCATGGTCATCGCAAACACCCGCACCGGTCCCTGACTCAGCAACCCCCTTGCCAATCCGCTGGCAGAGGGAAACCGCAACGCGGACGGCCGGTTAGGGGACTCCCCAGGCCTGTAGGTGCATGGCGCACCGCGACGGGGATGCCCCGGCCATGACAGCGCGGTCCTGATTCGGGAAACCCACCTCATACGCGCGCTTAGGGCTGCTCCGAGCCGGACTCTTCCGGGAGGTCCTCGTATTCCGAGCCTTCGCCGGGCACGTGCGCCTCGCCGCGGCGTTCGGCGTCCATCTTCTCCAGATGCCGGAAGATCGTCCGCGGATCCACGCCGAGATCCTTCGCGGTCTTGGTGCGGTTGCCGTTGTTCCGCTCCAGCACCTCGTTGATGTACCGCTTCTGGAACTCCTCCTTCGCCTGCGCGAGCGGCATGATCGGATCCAGGTTCTCCGGCCGCAGATCGAGATCATCCGGCCCGAGCAGCGCCTTGTCCGCCAGCACCACCGCCTTCTTCAGCCGGTTCTCGAGCTCGCGGATGTTGCCGGGCCACGAGTACTTCTTCATCGCGATCGTCGCCGCAGGTGAGAAGCCGCGCGCCTTCGCGTTGAACTCCTTGCCGTACTTCTGCAGGAAGTAGCGCGCGATGACCCCGATGTCGTCGCCACGATCCCGCAGCGGCGGCATCTTCAGGGTGACCGTGTTGATCCGGTAGTAGAGGTCCTCGCGGAAGGCGTTCCGCTTCACCTCGTCCTCGAGCGTCTTGTTGGTCGCCGCCACGACGCGGATGTCCACCGGCTCGCCGCGGTTGTCGCCGACCTTGTAGACAATCTTTTCTTGAAGGGCGCGGAGCAGCTTCACTTGCAGCTGCAGCGGCATCTCGCCGATTTCATCCAGGAACAGCGTCCCGCCAATCGCCGCCTGGAACTTGCCGGGCTTGGTGGCCACGGCGCCGGTGAACGAGCCCTTCACGTGACCGAACAGCTCGCTCTCGAGGAGGTTCTCCGGGATCGCGCCGCAGTTGATCGTGATGAACGGGCCCTTCACGCGGGGAGAGCGCCTGTGGATCTCGCGCGCGATGAGCTCCTTGCCGGTGCCGGTCTCGCCGGTGATCAGCACCGAGATGTCCGTCGCCGCGACCTTCTCGATCCGCTTGAAGACATCTTTCATGCCCTGGCACGCGCCGATGATGTCGCCGAAGCGGTTGTCCTCCACCTGCTTGCGGAGCGCGGTGTTGTCGAGCTTGAGGTCGTTCACCAGCATCGCGTTCTGGATGATGAGCGAGGCCTCGGCGGCGAAGACCGTGAGCATGTCCAACGACTTCGGCTCGAAGCGGTTCACCAGCCGGTCGTTGCCGACGTACAGAATCCCGAACAGGTCACCCTTGTGCTTGAGCGGCACGCACATCACCGAGAGCAACTTCAGATTCACCACCGACTCGGAGACCTTGAACTCCGGATCATCCAGCGCATCCGAGATGATGATCGCCTGACCGGTCTTCACCACCTTGGCGATGATCGAGTCCGAGACGCGCTCCACCGCGTCGTCGATGTTCTCGCGCGAGATGTTGCGCGCCACCTTCACGCGCATCTCGTTGTTCTCCATCAGGATCAAAAAGCCTTTGTCGGCGCGCGTGACCTCGATGGTCTCGTCCATCAGCGCGTCCAGGATCCGGTCCACGTCGTAGACGCCGAAGATCTTGTCGCTGAAGGAGACGAGGCGCTTCAGGAACGTGAACTCGCGCACCTGAATGCCGGCGACCTCGGAGGTCTGCGCGTCAGGGTTGAACGAGTCACTGCGCGCGCGGGTAGGGGAGATCGCGGCCTGTGCTGCCGGGGCCGCCGCGAGCCCGAAGACGAGCTCCGTGTCGCCGACCTTGATCGCGTCGTCCGCGCCCAGGGTGTGCTCGCCCTTCTTCTTGCCGTTGACCGTGAAGTCCGCGCCGGTGCTCCCCACCTGATAGCCGCGGCCGTCGAACAGGATGTGGAGCGCGCTCTCGGGCACTCGCGGATCGTCCACCTGGATGTCGTTGTCGCTGCCTCGCCCGATGCTGGTGATCCGCTTCATCAGATTCACCGTGCGGGTCTTGCCGTCGGGCGTCTTGATCGTGATTGAGGGCATGGCTTCTCTCTAGAACTTGTAGGTGAGGCCCGCGCCGGCGCCGCCGGGGACGGGGAGGAAATTGAGCGAGGCACGAGGCTTCTCGGCCTCGGGTGGAGGCGTGATCGTGACCGTCGCCTCGTGGTGGTAGATGGCGTCCACCACGCCGAATGCGTAGACCGTGTAGAACGCCGCGCCGCCGCCCAACTGCAGCCAGCGGTAGACGCGCGCTTCGTCCTGGCGTTCGAACGGGATGCCGCGCTCGGTGATCGTGGGCTTCTCGTCGCGCTCCTCGAGCACCGTGGTCCGGCTGGAGATGAGGCTGTTGTAGAGCCAGTAGCCCGCGATCGACGTCATCGCGAGCGTGCCTTCGGAGACCGCGAGCGCCACGCCCACGCCGGTGCGGCCCTGCTGAAACTGGCCGGCGCCGAACGGCACGAAGTTCACGAGGAAGCTCCGCCGCTCAATCGTCCGAGCGGCAGCCGCGGAGGCCATCAACTCCAGCTTCCGCCGCTTCTCCTCCTCTTCGCGCTGCGCCTTCTGCTGGTCTTCGGCTTCCCGCTTGAGCCGTTCGGCCTTGAGCCGCCGCTCGTAGCGGATGGCGTCCAGCGTGGCGCCCATGTCTTTGCGGATCTTCTCGAAGAGCTGGATCGCGGGCGGCGGGACCGTGAAGGGGTCCATCGCGTAGTCCGGGTCGAGGCGGAGCACGGCGCCGAAGTGGCGTTCGGCGTCTTCGGTCTTGCCGAGGTTGAACGCGGAGAGGCCGGCGATCCGGTGCAGCTCCAGCGTCTGGTCTTCGGAGAGCCCGCCGCGATCGATGCGTTCGCGCGCGCGCTTGAGCGCATCCTCGTACTTGCCGAACTCGTAGTCAGACCGGATGGAGACCACGTCCGGATCCGGAGCAGGCGAGGGCGCCTGCGCGAAGGCCTTCGGGGCCAGGGCGAGCAGCAGCGCAACGATCAGCAGTCGCGCCGCGCGGCTCATTCCGGCTCGAGGCTCCCGGTCACCTGCCTGCGATCGCCGGGCTTGAGGTTGGAGACGACGTCCTTCTTCGTCTTGTACCCCTTGCGCACGATCTCGTAGGCGACCTCGTTGACGAAGCTGCCCTTCTTGCCGGCGATCCGCATGGGCGTCGCGACGGTGTCCGCCACGCTCATGCTCTGATCGTTCACGCGCACCACCGCATCGCGCGGCTGAAAGTCGAACGACACGAACGCCGCGCCCCCGCGAGCGGTGAGCTTGAAGTCCTTCGGGCCGTCTGGCGAGACATCGATCTCCTCGACGGTGTCCTCGCAGCGGTCCTTGCAGCTGATCTTCACGCGGTGCTTGCCCGGAGGCAGCTTCAGGTTGTGGACCAGCCCCTCCGAAGCGGAGAGGGCGCCGTCATCCACCTGGATCGCGCCGAAGGGCCGCACGTTCAGCGTGACGTCCACGAGGTTCGAAGGCGCGATGACCGGCGGCTTTTCCGTCTTCGAACGGTCCACCGCCGCCTTGAGCCCGAGCAGCTTCTTGTCCGGGCCCTTCACAACGACCGCGTCGTTCGCCGGGGGCAGCTTGACGAGCTCCTCGACGTGCGGCGGAGGGAGCTCGGTCGTGTGCTCGATGCCCGCCGGGAAGAGCGACGCGGACAGGACCACCTCGTCGGCGCGGATCGCGCTGGGTGAGAAGTCCGGGACGCGGGTGAGCACGCTCCAGGTCTTGACCGCGCCTGATGCCACAGCGGCGACGAGCACCACGGCGGCCGAGGCGATGAGGCCGGTTCGCCGGCCGCGCTCGCGCTTGCGCGAATGGTTCATCTGCTGGAGCAGCTCCAGCGCTCGGGCGTTGTGGGGATCCAGCGCCAGCACCTGGTTCAGCGACGAGAGCGCCTTCGCCGGCCGCTTCTCCTTCGCGTACGTCTCGCCTTGCGTGACCAGCGCTTCGCACATCTTCGCGGTGGCGATCTTCCGGTAGGAGGGCGGGTCCGCGAAGAACGAGTGCAGCTCCTCGCCGATGCGCGTGAACCCCAGGCCCGCGAGGTACTGCGCGAGCGCGTCCTTCAGCTTCCCTGCGTCCTTGTACCGGGCGGAGGGCTGACGGGAGAGGCAGGTGGCGATGATCTCCGCGAGATCGTCCGAGACCGTGGGCACGAGCTGCCGCGGATCTTCGTAGACGCAATCGAGGATCTTCTTCAGCGTCGCCGTGGTGTTGGGGCCGGTGAACGGCAGCCGCGTCGTCGCGAGGAAGTAGAGCATCGTCCCCAGCGAGAACACGTCCGCCTCGGGGCCCACCTCTTCGCCTTCGATGATCTCCGGCGCCATGTGCGCGGGGCTGCCCACCAGGGCGCCCGTCATCGTCATCTTGTCGTCGCGATCGATGATCTTCGCGATGCCGAAGTCCATCAGCTTGAGCAGGCCGTCGGACCGGACCATCACGTTCTCAGGCTTGAGATCGCGGTGGATGATGCCGGCCTCGTGCGCGTGGGCGAGCGCGGAGGCGAGCTCGTGGATCACCATCGCCGCGAGCTCGGGCGGCTCGAACGACGTCCCGTTCGCGTAGTCGCGCAGCGTCTGGCCGCGGATGAGCTCGGTGACGATGTACGCGTCTTCCGAGTCCGCGCCCGCGAAGTCGAACACCTCGAGGATGTTCGGGTGGTGCAGCTTCGCCACCGCCTTCGCCTCGCGCGCGAGCCGCTTGCGCGACTCCTCTTTCTTCGCGAGGTGCGGGTGCAGCACCTTGACCGCGACCTCACGGTCCAGCGCGGTGTCGAGCCCCTTGTAGACAACGCTCATGCCGCCCGAGCCCAGCTGCTCGAGGATCCGGTAACGACCGATCTGGCGGCCAAGGAGACTCATGCGTCGCCGAACGTGATCCCCAGAGAGCGGGCGAAGCGGACCGTGTCGCCCTTGATGTCCACCTTGCGGTCCTTGGTGTTGGGCGTGAGCGGCACCGGGACGATGTCCGTGCCCTTCAAGCCCACCATGTGGTTCCACTGACCGTCGCGCACGAGATCCATCGCCTTGCAGCCGAAGCGCGTGGCGAGCAGCCGGTCAGAGGCGGTAGGCCCGCCGCCGCGCTGCAGGTGCCCGAGCACGGTGACGCGGATCTCCGCCTCCACGTGCTTCGCGAGCTCGTCCGCGAGGACCTTGCCAGCGCCGCCCAGGCGAACGACGCCGCGGCCCGGGATGGACGCCGCGTCCTCAGCGACGGAGAGGCCCCCGCCCTTGGGCGCCGCGCCCTCGGAGATGACGATGATGGAGAAGCTTCGGTTTCGGTACTGGCGCTTGCCGATCTTCTGAACGATCGGAGCGATCTCGTAGGGGATCTCCGGGATGATGATCCCGTCCGCGCCGCCTGCGAGCCCCGAGTCCAGCGCGAGGAAGCCCGCGTACCGGCCCATCACCTCCAGGATCATCACGCGTTCATGGGATTCCGCCGTGGTGTGGAGCTTGTCCACCGCGTCCGTGCAGATGGCGCGAGCGGTATCGAACCCGAACGTCTGATCCGTCCCGGTGAGATCGTTGTCGATGGTCTTGGGACAGCCGACGACCTTCATCCCGAGCTGAGAGAGCCGGTACGCGATGCGGAGCGTGCCGTCGCCGCCGATGGCGATGAGCCCGTCGAGGCCGAGCTCCTTGTAGCGTTTGAGCGCGACCTCGGAGAGGTCCTTCTCGACGAACTTGCCGTTCTCCTTCACCGCGTACCCAAACGGGTTCGCCTTGTTGGAGGTTCCGAGGATCGTGCCGCCGCGGGGCAGAATTCCGCGCGTGTCTTCGACGGTGAGCGGACCTGCGAGATCCGGCTCCATCAAGCCGCGGTAACCATCCATGATCCCGACGAACTCGTGACCGAACTCATTGACCCCGCGCTTCACCACGCCGCGAATGAGCGCGTTCAGTCCCGGGCAATCACCGCCCCCGGTAAGGACTCCGAGCCGTAATTTCGTGGGCATAGGGGAAGTGCGACGGCGGTGTCAGAAGACGGTTGGACGGTATGACACGAGCGTCCGGACCCGATGCTAGAGGGCCGCGACCCGCCGGGCAACGGTTCCGGTACGACAGCGAAGGCGCAGGGGCACCCGTCACGCCTGACGCACCGGAGAGCAGGCAGGCGACGCCCTGGGTTCATCCCTTCCGTCGAGCGGAGATCCGGTCCAGCAGCGCCTGCAGCAGATCCTCCTGAGAGACCGGAAGCGCGGCATCCGTCGGTGAATGCCGAGGGGAAGCCTGAGCCAGGCGGAACAGCTCGAACAG
>JBJMQN010000131.1:0-3533 GCA_045802665.1 Myxococcaceae bacterium
CGAGCACTAGGGCGAAATAGAGGTACGTGCGGACGACGTAGAGCCAGTTGGTGAGGTTGTCCGTCCGCCGCAGGCCTTGCAGCCGTCCCTTGAAGTCGGCGTCTTTCAGCGACTTCACCCTCGGTTCGGAAAGCCCGACGCTGCCCATGAAACGGTCCCCGCGGTGGAAGAGGTGAAGCGGCTCACCGATTCGCTCCTTCACAGCCTGGAGGAGGATCGCCGCCGCATCGCGCGGGATCTTCACGACGGCATGGGCCAGCGGCTCGCTGCGCTGCGGCTTCAGTTGGAGCGCGTGCAGAAGGTGTCGCCAAGGCCCGAGCTGCAGGACGCGCTTCGAAGCTGCGAAGAGCTCCGCGCGGAGATGCACCGCGTGATCTACGACCTGCAGCCGCCCGAGCTGGAGTCGTCCTCGCTGGCGGACATCCTGCGCGACCAGTCCGAGCAGTTCGAGCTGCGCACCGGCATCACCACGTCCTTTCGAGCATCCGGCGAAGACATTCGCGATCCGGACGCGGCCTCGGCGCTGCTGCGCATTCTTCAGGAGTCGCTCACCAACAGCGCTCGGCATGGCCAGGCGACGGAGGTGGGCATCGTGCTGGTGACGTTCAGCGGCACCGCGACGCTGGAGGTCACCGATGATGGCAAAGGGTTCGATCCTTCGAACGCGCTGATGGGCCACGGCCTCCGATCGATGCGCGAACGCGTTCAGTTTCTAGGCGGCAGCGTGGAAGTGAAATCCAAACCCGGCGAGGGCGCGTCCGTCTGCGTTCGCGTCCCGATTCGGCAGGAGGAGCGATGACCACTCCCACCACCCGCATTCTCCTCGCGGATGATCACCAGCTCGTGCGCGAGGGCCTGCGCGCGCTGCTCAAGCAGGAGCCCGGCGTCGAAGTGATCGGCGAAGCGAAGGACGGCACCTCCGCTGTCGAGCTCGCCGAGAAGCTGAAGCCGGACCTCGTGCTGATGGATCTGTCGCTGGAGGGATTGTCCGGCTTCGAGGCGACGAAGCAGCTGCGCGAGAAATCTCCGCAGTGCCCCGTGCTCGTCGTCTCGATGCACCGCGAGGCCTCGGTGGTGGACAGAGCGCTGCGCTCGGGCGCGCGCGGCTACGTGCTCAAGGGCGGCGATTTCCGGGAGCTCGTGCGTGCGATCCAGACGGTGATTCGCGGCGAGCTGTACCTTTCGCCCGAGCTCTCCGAGTACGTGCTGCAGGGGTATCTGGGCCGCCACGGCGCCGAGGATCATCTCTCCGAACGCGAGCGCGAAGTGCTGGAGCTCGTCGCGGAGGGCTTCACCAGCAAGCAGATCGCCGAACGGCTGGGGCTCAAGCCCAAGACGGTGGAGAACCACCGCGCGAACATCATGCAGAAGCTGGGCATCCACACGACGGCGGGCCTGGTGCGCTACGCGCTGCGGAAGAACCAGCCTGGGTAATCCTGCTTATTCACGGCCGTCCACCGCGGAGGCAGATTCTTGAGCGGACACGGCAGCAAACAGTGAAGTCCTCCGAGCGCCGGATCGAATTCCCCCCTCGATCCGGCGTTCTTCTTTTTTGATCTCGAGGCGCCCCTTCGGCGACACATGCACCGATGACCACTCGCGCTTCGGGGATCTGCCTCGTCTTCTGCTCTCTGGGACTCGCCTGCGGCGGTGGACCGGTGGGCGTCAAGGCGTTTCACGATGGCAGCCTCGTCGTGACCGCGTCGCAGAGAGGGCTTTCGGTTGCGCTCGTCAGCAAGAGCGACTGCCCTACGCTCAACTCGTCCGCGCAGGGGACCCTCAACGGCGAACCGATGACGGTGACGTCAAGGGGTGCCCTGGGGCCGGGACTGGGGCCCACGCTCCCCTCTTGTATCCGGCCTCAGTTCGACGGCGCGGTGAATGGCGCACCGGACGCGGGAGCGACCATCGTCATCGAAGACGGCGCCGGATCCATTCACACCTTCGTGAGCGCCCCCGGAGTGCCGCGGTCGGTGGGGCTCTCGGTGGCGGATGGCGGAGCGTTCGCAACGGGCGCCCGGGCGACGGTGCGTTGGCCGGAGTCGTCCGAAACGCTGCTCGCTGACGACACGTTGATCAGCCTGAAGCAGATGGATGGCGGCACCGTGTTCGTCGGGCAAAACGACTTGAGCGTGAACGGCGACGAGCTCGCGTTCATCGTGCCCCAACTGCCGTCCGGTCCGGTGGAGCTTCACGTTCATGCGCTCCACCTGACGCTCACCCAATGTGATGGCATGGAGCGGTGCACGCTGGATTCGGCGGAGGGCCTCGCCAACGCCACGGTTCCTTAGGCGAGCACCCGGTAGAAGAACGCCTTCAGGTACTCGGTCTCCGGCAACGTCACGAGCGGCGGATGATCGATCCCCGCCCCTCGCCGCTCCAGCAGCGCGAGCGTGCGCTTCGCGTCGGACGCCGCCGAGAGCACCATCTCCTCGAAGGCCTCGCGAGAGAGCTTCCCCGAGCAGCTGCAGGTGACGAACAGGCCGTTCGGGCGGAGCAGCCGCAGCGCCCGGTAGTTGAGCTCGTGGTAGGCGCGCAGCGCCGACTTGAGCCCTTCGCGGCGCTTGGCGAACGCGGGCGGGTCGATGACGACCGTATCGAAGCGCTTCCCGTCCTTGTCGAACGCGTGGAGGAGATCGAACGCGTTGCCTCGCTCCACCTTCACGTTCGTCCTTCCATTCTGCTTCGCGTTCTCCATCGCGCGGGCGGCTGCCGCTTCGTCCTGCTCCACCGCGAGCACCGAGCTGCACTTCGTCGACAGCGCGAGCGCGAAGCCGCCGTGGTAGCTGAACGTGTCCAGCGCCTCGCCGTGCGCGAGCTCGCCGGCGCGGACGTGGTTGTCCACCTGATCCAGAAACCCGCCGGTCTTCATGTCCTCGAGGAGATCCACCTCGTAGCGGTTCTGCCCCTCGTGGAACGACGCCTTCGCGGGAGCGCTGCCGATGAGCAGCTTTTTCTCGCGCGGGAGCTGTTCGAAGTCGCGACCGGAGTGATCGTCGCGGCACACCACGTGCGTCGCGGACGTCAGCTTCGCGAGCATCTTGCCGAGAGACTCTTTCCGCGCGTCCATCCCTTCAGAGAGCGTCTGAAGAGACAGGCCCGTGCCGTATTTGTCGACAAGCAGGCCGGGGAGGAGATCGCTCTCGCCGTGCACCAGCCGGTACGCATCCCGCTGTGCGAGGGACTGACGGCGATCCAGCGCCGCCTTCAGCCTCGCTTCGAAGAACGCGTCGTCGACGCGCTCCTCCTGCGAGCTCTTGCGCGTGAGCAGCCGCAGCGCGAGGGGAGATTTTCGCGCGTAGAGCGCCTGGCCGATCGGATTGCCCTGCGGATCCGCGACGTCCACCACCGCGCCCGCGACGCCGACCTCGGGAGGCTCGAGCAGCTCGGTGCGGTAGCACCAGGGATTACCCGCTCGGAGGGACTTCGCGCCCTTGAGCGAAACTTTCGCGACGGATCGTTTGGCCACGGTTTGTAACCGGGCTCTTACTCCAGCCCGCGCGCGGCAAGCTCGAGATCGTCTTCGCCGCGCA
>JBJMQN010000132.1:0-5513 GCA_045802665.1 Myxococcaceae bacterium
GCCTCCGCAATCTCGCCGCTGCACGTTGCGCGTGACGCTGCCGTCCCTAGCTTGGCTTCCCGTTGATCTCCCGGGGAGGGATCCGTCCGATGAGCGCATCAGCCTACGAACAACCGGCAAGTGCCGCGGCGGTCGCCGTCCTTCACAGCGCTCAGGAAGGAAACCGGATCACCGAAGTCCCCGCGCGCCCGGCGCCCACGACCACGCTCTCCGACATCAGCGGCGCCAGCCAGTTCGAGGCGGACAAGCTGGAGGTGAGGATCGTCCGGAGCGTCCCTGAGCTGCAGCAGCTGGAGGCGGACTGGCAGCTGCTCGCGGATCACGCGCTGGAGAGCAACCCGTTCTACGAACCGTACATGGTGCTGCCGGCGCTCAAGCACCTCGAGGGTGAGCCGCGGCCGTACTTCGCGCTCGTCTTCTGTCCGCATCCGTCCGGGCGCAAGGGCGAGAAGCTGCTCACCGGGTTCTTTCCGTTGGTGGAGAAGCCGCTCGGGGGATTTGCGCTGCCGTTCGTGAGCCTGTGGAAGCACGGCTTCTGCTACCTCGGCACGCCGCTCCTCCTCTGCTCCGCCGCGCGTCAGACGCTGACCGCGTTCTGCGACTGGCTGGAGCGGACCTCTGTGATGAACCACGCAGTCCTGCGGCTGGAAGACATGTGCGCGAGCGGCGAGTTCCGCCAGCTGTTGGTGGATGAGCTGCACCGCAGAGGCTGGCCGAGCCAGGTGTCGCATGCGTACACGCGCGCGATCTTCAATCCGGCGCCCACGGCGACTGAGTACCTGGAGCGAGCGCTCTCGGGACGTCGCCGCAAGGAGCTGAGGCGGCTTCAGTCCCGGTTGTCGGAGACGGGGAAGCTGGAGGTCACGGCGAACGATCCGCTCCCGGTGTTCACGAGAGAGTTCATCGAGCTGGAAGCGCGCGGATGGAAGGGCCGGAGCTCCGTCGCGGTCGCGGCGATGGAGCGTAGGCAGTCGCACTTCGAGGCGCTCTGCACTGAGGCTGCGTCGCGCGGACGGCTGATGACGCTGACCATGCGGCTCGACGGAAAGCCGATCGCGATGAAGATGAACCTCTTCGGCGCGAACGGGAGCTTCGCGTTCAAGATCACCTACGACGAGCAGTTCGCGAAGTTCTCGCCGGGGGTGCTGCTGGAGATCGAGAACATCGAACGGCTGCACGCACTTCCGAAGCGCACGTTCATGGACTCCTGCGCCGCGCCGAATCGCTTCATGATCAACCACCTCTGGCCGGACCGACGCGAGATTCAGACGGTGCTGATCACGTCGAACGCGGTGATCCCGTCACTGACCCTGTCGCTGATTCCGCTGGTGAAGTGGGCGAGAGATCACGGCAAGGAGAAGGTGGAGCAGTTCCGGGAGAAATACCTCGGCAAGGCCTGGGCGGGACTTCGGCGGCTGTGACCGGCCGCCGAGCGCTACGGCGATCCCGGCTGAAGCGAAGCATCCACCGCATTCGGCTGCCGCGCCGCCTTGTCGCTGATCGCCCGGAACGCGCCGCGATCCGGCAGCGTGCCCGGATAGTTCAGCGTGCCCGTCACGAGGGACGGCACGATGAACCGCTGAGCCGCACTCAGGTCCACCACCAGCGCCGGCGCCTTCGCCGAATCCTGCACCGTCGCCTTCGGAGCACTCTCCCAGCTGACCGTGATCGCCTGGCGCCCGACGCCATAAACCGCCAGCTGACCGCCCCCGCGAAGCACGCCGGCGAACCGCACATCCGCCGCGAGATCCGGATCCGTCTTCCACGCGCCAACGAACGTCTCCGCCGCCTTCACGGACTCCTTGTCCTCGCCAGCGCCCGCCGCAGCGCCTGAGCTCACGAGCTCGAGCCCGCGGAAGATCCGCTTCAGCTTCTGCGCCTCAGCCTTGTTGTTCGCGCCGCGTTTCCCGCCACCCTCCATCACGCCGCTCACGCTCCCCGCCTTCCCCGTCGCAGCGAGGAATTTCTCCAGCCGTTCGTAAGCCTTCGCGAGCCGTCCATAGAACCCGGTCGTGGGCTCCGCGGTGAACTGCGGCGGGACCTTCAGCGCGACCTTCAAGCCGTACGGCCGCCGGTCCTCGCTGCCGCGATCCTCGCTCCCATCCGCATCCGCCGGAGTCGAAGGCGCGGGAATCGCCGACACGAACGCCGCCGCAAGCCGAGCGCGCTGTCCTCGCGATCTCGTCCGCTGCGGCCGCTCGCTCTTCTCGGGACTCTGCACCGACGCCGCGAGCGCCCAATCCATCACCGACAACCACGCCGCGCCGTCGCCGTTGTCCGGCTTGAGCCTGTCTTCCTCCAGCTGCAGCACGACATCATCCAGCGCGTTCTCCTGCGCCGCACCACCGAGCTCATTCAGCTGCCGTTCAATCGGCGCATCACTCCACGCGAACAAGGCCGGCATCTTCGCGTCCGACCGCTGCAGCAACGCGACGAACTCGGGAAAGTTGTCGCTCGCCGCCTGAGCGCCGCCCTGATCTCCCGCGAGCTTCTTCCACGTCGCGAGAACATCCTCCGCTGGTGCCCCGAACAGCGTCGCGCGCAGCTTTTCCAGCGCCTCGTACCCCGCGCGCAGCTTCGCGTCCTTCTCCAGAATGACCAGGAACGTCAGCGCCGCCGCCTTCCCGGCCCGACTGTCCGGAAACGGCTGCGAGAGCGCGCGATTTCTCAGCTCCAGCTTCTTCAGCTCCGCGGAGAAGGTGCTGCGAAGCGTCGTCGCCGCGGCGTTCGGGTTCTCGTCCCACTTCGAGACGAGCTCTTCGACCGCCTCGTTCATCGAGCTGTTCTTCGCGATCGCCGCCGGCACCGCCACGCCCTGCCGCTTGAGCGCGGCCCCCACGAGCTCCGAGAGCAGCACCGCGCCCTCCTTGCTCTCGCTGTCGTTCGAGGCCCGTTCCAGCGCCGCCTTCAGCACGCCCTGCCACAGCGCCCTGGCACCCATCGGGAGCCCCAGCGTCCCTTCATCCGCTGCGAGCTCGAGCCCCGCGACGATCGACTCATTCGCGTGGCGCACTTTCCACAGCGCGGCCTCGGTCGAGAACAGAATCTTCGGCGAGTCCGGATGCAGCGCAGGCAGCACGCGCGCGGCCGGGCCCTTCTCGATCGGCGTGTCTGCCGCCAGAGGAGTCTGCGGGACCGAGAACGACACCGACGGTGCGGCCTTCTCCCGATCGGATGCGACCTCCAGATGCAGCGCCCCACCCGCCTCCACCACGACCTTCGCCTCTTTCGGAAGCGACTTCGCCAGCGTCTGCAGCGACGGCTCGTCCATCTCGGACGCCGCCTCGGTGTCCATGATCCCGGTCTTCAGCCCGGAGAGATCGTACGAGAGCTGCAGCCGTCCATCGGGCAGCCGCGTCGCCTGATACGGCCAGACCTCGGCCACGGGGCGGCTGTCCACCGCCGGAGCAGCAGCGAGGAGCACCGCGAGCGCGCCCGCGATCATCACGGCACCTTCAGCAGCGACTTCACGGTGTCGAGCACGACCTTCGCCTGCACGGGCTTGGTCAGGTACGCGTTCGCGCCCAGCGTCATCGCTCGTTCGCGATCCGCGTCCGCCGCTTCAGTGGTGATCACCACGATCGGCACCTTTGCTCCGGCCGCCGCGGTGCGAAGCGCGCTGATGAGCTTGAGGCCGTCCATCATGGGCATGTTGATGTCGGTGAGGACGATGTCGAACGGCGACTGGGTGAACTTCTTGAGGCCCTCGACGCCGTCTTGAGCCTCGACGCAGGAGAGCCCCTCCAGCCGCTGCAGCGCGAACATGATGGAGCGGCGCATGGCCGGAGAGTCATCGACGATGAGAGCGCGGAGCGACGCCATGTTGGGCTGAAACCTACCGCAACCCGCTCACTTGCGCCGCTTCCCGGCGACCTGCGCGAGCGCGGGCCCGATGTCCTGCAGCCGCAAGACCCGCTTCACCGCGCCAGTAGAGATGGCCTCCTTCGGCATCCCGTTGATGACGGCGGTGTCCTCGTGCTCCGCCCAGACCTCGCCGCCGGCCTTCTTGATCGCCCGAGCGCCCTCGGCACCATCCGCGCCCATCCCCGTCAGCACGATTCCCAGCGAATCCCCGCCCAGCGTCTTCGCCACCGAAGCGAACAGCCGGTCCACCGAAGGCGCGTGCTTGTCCTGCGATTTCGGCTCGGCGGTCTGCAGCACGAGCCGCCCACTTCCCTGCACGACCTCCAGATGACGCCCGCCCGGCGCGATGAACACGTGCCCCGGCGCTACGACATCCCCGTCCTTCGCCTCCGCCACCGTGAAGGTGCCGATGCGATCCAGCCGCTCGGCGAACGCCTGCGTGAAGCGCGCGGGCATGTGCTGCGCCACGAGCAGACACGCGTTCGTCTCCGTCGCGATCGCCTCCACAATCCGCTGCACCGCGGGAGGACCGCCGGTGGAAGCACCAATCGCCACGACGAACGGCGCGGGGGGCGTGGCGACGCGCGGCGGCTTGAAGAGATCTTTCTTACGCTGCGGACGGATGTGGCGGACCGCTCGGACTTTTTCGAGCAGCTCCTCCCGGATCGCGTCCAGATCGTCTTTGCCCAGCTTCGACGGCTTGGCGATGAAGTCGAACGCGCCGAGCTCCAGCGCCTTGAAGACGTCGGACTTGTGCGCGTAGGAGCTGATCACGATCACCGGCGTGGGCACGGTGGCCATCAAGAGCCGCAGGAACGCGAAGCCATCCAGCTTCGGCATCTCGAGGTCCAGCGTGATCACATCCGGTTGGAGCGACGCGGCTTTCTTCAGCCCCTCTTCGCCGTCGCCCGCGCGGTCCAGCACCTCGACATCAGGCGCCGCGGCCAGCATCTCGGTGATCGCTCTGCGGTTGCTCGCGAGATCGTCGATGACCAGCACGGTCACCGGCTCGCCGCCACCCGTTCCGGGGGAGTGCTTCGACTTCATGTCTTCACGGCCTCAGGCTTCCTGTACACGAGATCGGACTTGAAGTGCACGAGCTCGAAATCGGCGGAGAGAGAGATGAGGCTCTCGGAGTGGCCGAGCAGCAGATAGCCGCCCTCGGAGAGCTTCTCGTGGAAGAGCTTCAGCGCGCGCTTCCTCGCGGCGGCGTCGAAGTAGATCATCACGTTGCGGCAGAAGATGACGTCGAAGCGCGGAACCAGCCTCGCCACGTTCTCGTCGAACAGGTTCAGGTGGCCGAAGCTCACCCAGCGGCGGATCTCCTCCTTCACCTTCACCTTCCCGCCCGGCACCTCGTCGAACCAGCGCGCGAGGTTGCTCTCGCTCGTCGATCGCAGCGACGACGCGCCGTACTCCGCCCGCCGGGCGATGTTCAGCACGCGCCGCGAGATGTCCGTCCCGTACACCTCGACATCCCAGCCTTCGAAGCGGCGCGACTCCTTCGCCAGCATCGCGATCGTGTACGGCTCTTCACCGGATGAACAGCCCGCGGACCAGATGCGCAGGCGGCGGCTGCGCGCGTTTTTCTGCTCCAGCAGCGGCAGGAGCTCTTCGCTGAAGGCCTGAAGCTGCTGCGGCTCGCGGAA
>JBJMQN010000133.1:0-3843 GCA_045802665.1 Myxococcaceae bacterium
CCCGAAGCGGTGCCGGGCATCGGCTGGTCTGACCACGCGAGCTTCTGGAAGCAGGGCTATCCCGCGGTGATGATCACCGACACCGCGTTCTACCGAAATCCGCGCTACCACAAGGCGGAGGACACGGCGGACACGCTGGACTACGCGCGGATGGCTGAGGCGGCGAAGGGCGTGTTCGGGGCGGTGATGGCGCTCGACGCAGAGTGAGGCCGGGATAAGGTTCGCCCCGGGACGGAACCCGCCGAACTCCCCAGACGTCAGAGCGGGCTCCGGAGGAGACGAACATGCTTTCCCTTGTGCTCGCGGTGGCGCTGTCCGCCGCGACGGATGCGCCGGTGACCCACGTCACCGTGTTCAGCGATCGCGCGCGCGTCACTCGAACGCTCGACGTGACCGGGTCCGCGACGCAGACCGTGGAGCTGCCGCTGCTTCAGGAGTCGGTGGATCCCAACAGCGTGCGCGTGGAGTCCACCGGGCCTGAGGTCCGGCGCGTGGACATCCAGAACGTGAACGAAGATGAGTTCCCGACCGACGAGGCGAAGAAGCTGCTCGCGCAGTTGCGCTCGGTGGAGGATCAGCTCGCGAAGGCGCGCGGAGACAAGGCGGCGGACGAGGCGCAGGTGGCGCTGCTCGGCCGGATTCGTCCGCTCACGCCGCAGCCGGAGCCGCAGCGGAACGTGCCGAAGCTGAACGCGGCGGGTTGGGCAGCGGCGGTGGCGTTCGCGTCGACGGAGACGCAGAAGCTGCAGGACAAATCGCGCGCGCTCGACAAGCAGATCTCCACGCTGGAGGACGAGTACCAGGAGCTCACCGAGAAGGCGCAGCTCATGGGCGGGGTGGGCAAGCGGCGCGGCCTGAAAGTGACGGCGACGGTCGCGGGGGCTGGGAAGCTGACGCTCACCTACGTCACCAGCCGCGCGCGCTGGTATCCGCTCTACGAGCTGCAGCTTCTGCCGGACACCGGGAAGGTGCAGATCTCCTTCTCCGGCCGCGTGAGTCAGGAGACCGGGGAGGACTGGAACGATGCGCAGCTCGTGCTCTCCACCGCGGTGCCGTTGAACGTGACCGTCCTGCCGAAGCTCCCCACGTGGAAGATCGGCGAGAAGGAACGCTTCATCCCGACGCCGTATCCGGTGAGTGAGCAGGTTCGTCCGCCGCCGCCCGCGCCCCCGCTTCCCGTCGTCACGAAGTGGGAGGACGTCGTGCGGCAGCGGCTGCTCGCGGAGGTGGGTCAGGTGGGTCCCCAGCGCGTCAACTTGAGCGGCAACGGGTACGGCTACGCCAGCCATGTCGGCGGAAAGGCCGAAGCGAAGAAGCAGGCTCCGTCGATGCCGTACGAACAGCCCGTGGTGAACGAGCCTCAGGCGGTGATGGAAGACCAGGACCTTGAGCTCGAGGAAAAGAAGCCCATGGCGCCGCCGCCCCCGCCGAAGGTGGATGCCCGGGAGGTTCCGGCCGGCGAAGAGGTCGCCGTCGCCTCGGCGCCTTCTCGCGGCTTTTTTGATTCCGGGAAGGACCAGAAAGAGGCCGAGTTCACACAGGGCGTGAGCCTGATGCCGCCGCGCGGCTGGATTCCGCCGTCGCCTCCGCCGGATTCGCCCGCTGCGTTGGCGGGTGGCTACGACCTGTCGTTCCCGTCGCTGCGTCCGGAGACGATTGCATCCGGCAAGGGGATGCGCCGCGTGCCGCTCTTCACCGAGCAATGGCCGGTCACGGTGGAGCGCAAGCTCTTCCCGGCCGTCGCGAAAGAGGCGTACCTCGTGGCGGAGATCAAGAGCCCGTCGAAGCAGGTGCTGCCCGCGGGCAACGCCAACCTGTTCGTGGGTGAGGACCCGGCCGGCAACGCGCGCGTTCCGCTGGTCTCACCGGGCGAGGCGTTCACGCTGCCCCTGGGGCTCGACCGCGCGATCAAGCCGGTGCGCAACGTGAAGGTGAGTCAGGCGGAGAAGGGCTTCATCGGCAAGGACGAGATCACCGAGTACGTGGTCACCACCGAGATCTCCAATCCGTACAGCGTCCCCATCGCCACGCGGATCATGGATCAGTGGCCGGTCACCTCGAACAAAGATCTCAAGATCGAGCTGCTCAAGACCGAGCCGTGGGCCATTCAGGACAAGGTGAAGGGGACGCTGGAGTGGCGGATCACGATCCCGCCGCGCGGCAAGCAGGTCGTCACCTTCGTCTACACGCTGCGCCGGCCCAAGGGCTGGCTGCTCTACCAGTAGAGGACGCCATGTACTCGCTCGTACTCATCTCGGTGCTCTCGGCGTCTCAGGTCTCGGCCGTCTCGCAGGTGGTGGTCTATCCGGACCGCGCACAGGTGACGCGCAGCATGTCCATCGCCTGCGGCAACCGCGCGACGGCGCTGTTCGAAGGAATTCCTCCGGCCGCGGATCCAGCGTCGTTCCGCGCGAAGACGGATGAAGGCGTGGTGGAGGGCCTTCGCGGAGAGGAGCGCACGCGCAGAGATGCGTTCGCTCAGAAGCGGAAGGAATTGGAGGATCAGGCGAAGACGCTGCAAGAGCAGCTCAACGGGTTCGGCCAGGCGAAAGTCAGGGCGCAGCGCGAGGACGCCAACGCGCAGCTCTACGGCAACGTCGCCACCGAGCTCATCTCGCGCGAGATGACCACCGAGCCCAAGCCCGACACGAAGAGCTGGTCCACCGCGCTGGATCTCTCCACCAACACGCGGCTCAAGAGCGTGGCGGACAACGTGGACGAGGACGCGAAGATCCGCGAGACGAACGAGAAGCTGGAGGATGTGAACCGTCAGCTGAGCGAGCTGGATCAGGCGGCGGACCGGAAGGAGTTCATCGCCGAGGTCCGGGTGAGCTGCGCGTCCGGCAAGAACGCGAAGGTGCTGCTCACGTACATGGTGGGCGGGGCGAGCTGGTCTCCCGCGTACGAGGCCCGAACGGAGGAGTCCTCCAATCAGGTGGAGCTCTCGACCTACGCGACGGTGAAGCAGGGAACGGGCGAGGACTGGAAGGACACCGCCATCATCCTCTCCACCGCGGTGCCGAACGAGAACGCGACGCCGCCCGAGCTGCAGCCGCTGAACGTGAACGTGCAGGAGCGCGAGCCGCCGAAGAAGGTGCTCGTCGCGCGTGAAGAGATGGTGGAGCGGGCGGACACGCTCTCCGGTGCCAGCACTCCGCCGTCAGGAGGAGATGGCCGGATGCGCGCATCGTCGCAAGGACTCTCCGTCCAACTCAGCGTGCCCGAGCGCGGCGACGTCCCCGGCAACAACCAGTCGGTGCGCCTCTTCGTGGGGAAGCAGAAGCTGAAGGCGAGCTTCGCGCTCAAGTCGATTCCCAAGCGGCTGCCGTTCGTGTTCCGGACGGCCGAGGCGACGAACTCCGCGCCGTATCCGTTGCTTGCGGGTCCGCTGGATGCGTTCCGGCACAACGGGTTCATCGCTCGCTACAACATCGAACGGACGCCGATGGGCGGGCTGCTCAAGCTCTCGTTCGGCATCGACGAGCAGGTGCGCATCAAGCGAACGACGGTGGAAGAGGTGAAGCGCGACATCGGCCTCTTCGGTGGCAAGAAGCGGTTCCGCTATGCGTACAAGCTGGAGCTCGCGAACTTCAGCAAGGAGACGCAGACCGTCGAAGTCTCCGAACAGGTGCCGGTCTCCGAGCTCGACGATGTGCTGGTGGAGATGGATCCGAAGAGCACCGCCGGCTTCGAGCTCGGCAAGGACGACGGCATCGCGACGTGGAAGCTGTCCATGAAACCCGGCGACAAGAAGCAGGTCGACGTCGCGTTTCATGTCGATGTGCCGTCGAGCTACGACACAGGAAATCTCTAGCGCTGCGCTAGAGTCGCGGACCGCCGTCC
>JBJMQN010000134.1:0-4332 GCA_045802665.1 Myxococcaceae bacterium
GCCGGCTGTCCTGACTGGAGGTGCCGAAGTTCAGAGTGGCGACGTCGCCCAGCCAATGCACGTAGCGGACGAGCAGCGGCCTATCGAGTCCGCGCTGGTGCCGAAGCGCTTCGCGTGCGGCCTGCGTGACCCCGGAGAGCTCGCCCTCCGCGCCGCCCTCTCCCGGCGCCAATTGCAGCAGCGCGAACGACAGCAGCGTGATCCCGAAGAAGGTTGGGATCGCGAGCAGCAGTCGTCGGAGGAGGTAGCGCCGCATCCAGAACTTCCGAGCGAATCCGAACTCCGGTGCCCTGTCGAATTTCCCCGCGTGGAACCTACCGAGCGCCGCCGTCGTTCGCTCCGTCCGAGACCCAGACTTTCGAGAGGTCGTACCAGGCGAGAGAAGGCTTGATGCCGTGCACCCGCACCTTCACCGCGTCCAGCGCCGGCCGGACCGAGAGAAACGTGTAGACCTGATCGTCGTAGAGGATGCGGTGCAGGCGGCGATTGAGCGCAGCGCGTTTTTCGGGATCGAACTCGGCTCGCGCTTCGACGAGGAGGCGGTCCACCTCGGGGTTGTTGTAGCTGACGTAGTTCGAGCCGCTCGTCTGACTGGAGTGGAACGTCTGGTAGAGGTCCTGCTCCACATCCAGCTGCGACCAGATCATCGACGCGACGTCGAAGTCGTGCGCGAGCAGCCGGTCCTTGAAGATGGCCCAGTCCACCTTCTCCACGTCCAGCTCGATGCCGGCCTTGCGGTACTCCTCCTGAAGCAGCGGCGCCAGCTGGCTCTGCTTCACCGAGCTCGCCACGAGCAGGAACGTGAACTTGAGCGGCACGCCGTTCTTGTCCCGGATGCCGTCGCCGTTGGTGTCCTTCCAGCCCGCCTCGTCGAGCAGCACCTTCGCCGCCTTCGGGTCGTAGCGGAGCCGCTCCACCGACTCATCGCAGTTGGGCGAGTACAGATAGAACGGGCACGTGGTCGGGATCTCCAGCCCGAGGTCGATGTTCTGCAAGACCTCGTCCGCCGGATACAGCATCCCCAGCGCGCGCCGGACTTCGCGCTCCTTGAAGTAGGGCCGAAGCTCGTTCCAGCCGATCCACGCGTAGTTGTTCTCCACGAAGTAGATGCGGTGGTAGCCGTCGATCACCCACTGGTTCTCCTCGACCGGCTTCTCGATCGACCGCCAAACCGAAGGCGTCATCCCGGTCATCAGATCGAACTCGCCGTGCTCGAAGAGCTGCGTGGCCACGGTGGCGTCCTTCACGATCCGGAAGACGATCCGATCCAGAGAGGCCTTCTGGCCCCAATAGCTGTCGTTCCGCACCAGCGTGATCGCGGAGCCTGTCTCCCAGCTCTGAAACTTGAACGGCCCGGTGCCGATGGGGCTTCGAGCGATGGGCAGCGTGTCGAAGTCACCCTTGAGCGCCGACGCCGGCATCATGGGCAGCGCCGTCGCGAAGTTCCGGAAGCCGAAATAGTAAGGACGCTTCCAGTGCAGCACGAAGGTGTAGTCGTCCGGTGCGTCGTACGAGGCGAGGTCCACGAAGAAGCTGCGCATCGTCGTCGTGGGGTTCTTCTCGTCCATCAACGCGTCCATCACGGCCTTCACGTCCCTGCTCGTGAAGCTCTCGCCGTTGTGGAAGCGGACGCCTCTGCGCAGCTTGACCGTGTTGGTGAGCCCGTCTGGCGAGATGGCGTAGCTCTCCGCGAGCTTCGGCTTCAGGCGGTAGCGCGGGTGATCGTCCCGGTCGAGCTCGAGCAGGGTCTCGTACACGGTGCCCACCGTCATCCGCGCGCTCCAGCCGTCCTGATAGCGGTCGTGCAGCCGGTTGATCCCGTTGGGCTCCACGTTCACGCGAACGGTCAGCGTCCCTCCAGCTCGCGGCGTCCCCTGATTCACGGACGCAGGCAACTTCCCCTGAATCCAATCCGGGGTCGGGGTGAGCGAGCTCTCAGCAGCTTTCGTCTCGGTCTTCGAACGGCAGTCGCTGCAGGAGAACAGCAGCAGGAGCAGCAGCAGCGAGACCCGCTTCACTTCTGCTCACCGACCGGCGCGCCCTTTTCGTCCACTTCCACGACGGGCACGTTCGCCGGCGGCTCCATGTCGAAGAGCGTGAGATCCGGCTCCGGGTTCACCTCCACGTCTTTGTAGAGCAGCTCGAGCTTCGTCTTCGCCGCGTCCGCGATGAGCTGAACCTTGCGCGGGTAGATGGCGCCCTTGCTGTCGTCGAAGTCGTCGAACGCGAGGTCGTACGCGTTCACGCCGCGGACCTTGCTGCTCTTCACACGGTAGCTCTTCGGATCCACCTCCAGCGTCTGCGTCACCGGGCCCTTCGTGAGTCGCAGGACGTAGACCTTCTTGTCCTCATCCACGATCAGCGACTCGCTGTCCGCCGGGATGCGCGGCGCCTGACCGAGCATGAGCGCAACGAGCTCCTCCGGCGGCAGCACGATCGGCAGGAAGCGCGACAGGTTCTCCGCGGACGCCGGGCCCTCGTAGTACTTGCCCTCCTGCGACTGGTAGAGCCCGAACCGTTTGCCGTCGGAAATCAGCACCGCCTGCGGCTTGCCGAAGAAGTCGAGCGACTCCAGATGCACGAGGCCGGGACGCTGCAGCGCGATGAACAGCGTGACCACGCCGTTGCCCTGAGGGGACTCAACTTTGATCTTCGACTCGCCCTTCACCGCGATGACCCGCTCCTCCGCCTGCTGGATGAGCTTCTCCAGGGCCTTTGGATCGGTGATGGGTCCTTCTTTCCCAAAGTCGACGCGGTGCGGACAGCCGAGCAGCAATGCGGACAGTCCCAGGAACAACACCGCCCAAAATCCGTTCATGCAGAGTTGAATCTATCGGAACCCGAACCCTAAGACGTGGTGAGAAGGCGGCATGACTCTCTCCGAACTCCTCCATTACCTGCGGCTGGGCGGCGTCACGATGGCGGTGCTGCTGTCCGCGTCGCTGCTCGCGCTGGCCGTGGCGATTGAACGGCTGATCGCGCTGTGGGGCGTGAGCGACAGGTCTCGCGCCCTGGGCGAGGCCGTCACCCGGCACCTGCTCCGTGGAGACATCGCTGCCGCTCGCGCCGCCGCTGAGCGCTCCGAGGCTCCGATCGCCGACATGTACCTCGCCGGCTTCTCGCGGCTGGATCGCAAGGGCCAGAACGGGCTCGAGGCCGCCGTGCAGCGTGAACGGCTGCAGATCGCGCTCAAGCTGAAGACGCGCATGTGGGTGCTCGGAACGATCGGCGCCACCACGCCGTTCGTGGGGCTGTTCGGAACGGTGGCCGGCATCATGCGGTCGTTCAAGGACCTCGGCCTCGATGTGCAGGGCGGCAATCCGGGCGGTCCCGCGACGGTGATGACGGGCATCTCCGAGGCGCTGATCGCGACGGCGGTGGGCATTCTCGTCGCCGTGATGGCGGTCGTCTTCTACAACTACTTCCAGGCGCGGCTCGCCCGGGTGAACGTGGAGATGTCGCTGCTCGCCGACGAGTTCGTGGAGATCCTGAAGGACGGCGGCACGCCTCTGGTCGCGAGCACGGCGTCGAACGTGGCGCCGGACGTGAGCGGCCGGACGGCAGAAGGAACGGCGTAGCGCCATGGCGATGGGAAAGGTCCCCGGCACCGACGACGAGACGGGCGATGGCGTCTTCGCGGAGATCAACATCACTCCGCTGACGGACATCTTCCTCGTGCTGCTCATCATCTTCATGGTGACGAGCTCGGTGATCGTGAACGCGGGTCAGTCCGGCGGCGCGAAGGCGGGCCTGAAGGTCAACCTGCCCAAGGGCGGCGCAGCGGACGTGGTCACCCAGTCGAGCGATCTCTCCGTCGCGATCCTCAGCGATGGCCGGCTCGTGCTCGCAGGCAACGTGGTCACCGAGGATGAGCTGAAAGCCGCGCTCGCGAAGGCGCAGGCCCAGAACGCGAACACGCTGGTCGTCGTGCAGGCGGACGAAGGCGTCCCGCACGGCAAGGTCGTTCAGGTGATGGAGATGGCGAAGTCCGCCGGCCTGGGTCAGCTCGCCATCGGCGTGCGCGAGAACAAGTAAGGGTCGCTCGACCCTGAACGCTCAGACCGCGACGCGGAGAGCGACGGCGGGACCAACGCGCGCCATGTTCTCGTAGAGGGGGTAGAGCACCGCCTCCTCCGACTCGCAGCGCCCGGCGATGATCCCGACGAACGTGCGCCAGTCGCGCGTGAGGGCATCCATCTCGATCGAGCCCGCGGCGTGCTTTCGGAAGAACGCGAGGGCGCTCTCGGTGATGCGCAGGATGTTCTCTGCGAAGAGCTTCGCGGTGATGACGGTGTCCGGGTGCTTCCGAGCGCCGGTCATCAGCGCGGGATA
>JBJMQN010000135.1:0-6904 GCA_045802665.1 Myxococcaceae bacterium
ATCGCCGAGTGGTGGTGGGCGGTTTCTCTGAACGACATCTCCATCGCCACGACGTGCCGCTGACGCCGGCGGAGCAGAAAGCGCGTGAGGCTGCGCTGAAGAAGCTGCAGGAATCTTCGGGCGTGAGTGGGGCCGTGCTCGCGAACCTGCTGCGTCGGCTGGAATCTTCACCGGCGGCGTTCGCGGCGGCGGTTCAGGGCAACAAGGCGCTCGCCGGGTCTGCGCACGAGCTGCGGCTGCCGGATCGCGACGGCAAGTACCAGGTGTTCTTCAAAGTGCTGCAAGGCATCTGGGCGAAGGAGAAGGACGCGAAGGTCCTCGTGTTCACCGAGGCGCGCGAGACGCTCGAGATGCTGCGCGCGGAGCTTGGGCGGGAGGGGATTGAGGCGCTCGGCTATCACGGAGAGTTGCCGCTTGTGGAGCGCGACCGGCAGGTGGCGCGCTTCCGGGATCCGGACGGCCCGAAGGTGCTCATCTGCACCGAAGTCGGCGGCGAAGGCCGCAACTTCCAGTTCGCGCATCACCTCGTGAACTACGACCTGCCGTGGTCGCCCGCGACGATGGAGCAGCGCATCGGACGCCTGGATCGCATCGGACAGATGCACGCGGTGGAGATCCACGTCTTCGATCCGAAAGGGACGTTGTCTTCGGACGTGCTCGCGATGCTCGCTGACGCTGTGGGCGTCTTCGGCGAGACGGTGGGCGGTCTCGATGCGGTGCTCGAAGAAGTTGAGCCGCGCCTGACCGAGCTCGCGTTGCTGTCACCGAAGGACCGCGCCGCATACGCGAAGGAGCTGAAGGCGAAAGTTCAGTCCGCCCGCGAGAGCACGAAGCGCGCGTACGACCCGCTCCTGGATCTGCGCAGCTTCGATCGCGATGCGGTGCAGAAGCTGGTGACGCGGGCGCAGACGCGGCTCGGCCTGGAGGAGGAGGAGGAGCTCGAAGAGGGCGTGCTCTCCATCTCGCGAGATCTGGAGGAGCGGCTGGAAGACGCGGTCGTGGAGCTCGCGCGGAAAGTGGGAATCGGCGTCGACACCGACGAGCAGGTGGACGCGTTTCAGGCGGCGTTTCATCTGGGTCACGCGCTGAAAGTCGAGGCGCTCCCGGGGATGAACCTCGAGGAAGAGCGCACGCTGCTCGGCAGCTTCTGGCGCGACACCGCCGTGGACCACGAAGAGATCGAGTACTTCGCCACCGGCCATCCGTTGGTCGAATCGCTCTTCGGCTTCCTGCGCGACGGCCCGTACGGGAGAAACGGGGCGCGCTATCTGGATCGCCGAGGGCCCGGTCGCGAGCGCGGCATCGAGTTTCTCTTCCACGTCGTGCCGCCGGATCCGGTCGACACGTCAGTGGGCGCGCGAGTTCCGTCGCGGCAGCTCTCGCGGTTCGTGGAGCGCTGGCTGATTCAGACGATCGTCGCGCAGGGCGCGGATGGAAAACCGAAGGTGAACGCAGGACTTCAGGAACTACTCGAAGGCGAAGGCAGGTCGCTCAAGGGCGATGAAGTCGTCACAGGCTTTCAGGGGATCGAGTCGTTCGTGGATCCTGCCGTCGTCGCCGCGATGAAGGACGCGGATCGAGAAGTGACGGCGATCGTGGGCCGCGCGAAGAAAGCGATCGAGGCGGAGCGCGAAGCTTCGCTGGAACGGCTGAACCTCTCGCTCACGCACCAGGGACTGCCGCGGAAGACGATCGACGCGCAGCTCGCGGAAGAGTCGGCGCACTACGACGCACTTTTGAACGCACTTGGCGGGCTGAAGGTGCAGCTCGACTCCGCGTGCGCGTTCCTCGTGAACCGCTGATCACGGCAGTGCACAGGATCACAGCGTCGCCAATTCGCACGATGAAACGCTGAGAAATCCGCCGAGACGAATGGGCATGTGCACTTCAGCGCTCCGAGACGAAGCTCCTCGCCGTATCGACGCGATCTGGCAAGACGTGCAGCGGTTCCGCGCGCTGCTCGAATCCGGAAGCCCGTGCGCCAGCGCGCGCAGCGATGTGCGTCCGCCGAACTCTCAACGCTCGACGCTCAACGACGCCCGCTAGAACAGTCCGCCCTTGAGCGCCTTCGCCCGCTGCTTGATCTCCGGATCCATCGAGGTCAGCTCGAGCCCGGTCAGCCGCTGCTTCAAGCTCTGCGGCAACTTCGCCTTCAATCTTCCCTCGGCGTGGATCGCCTCCAGCTTCGCGAGCGCCTTGTCTACGATGCGATCCCTCGGATGGTCCAGCAGGCTGTCGAGGAAGTACGGATCCTCCGGCAGCTCCGGGAACTTCTCGAGGTACTCGACGACGCCGGTCGCCCAGGTCTTTCGATCCGGCGCCTCGCGCAGCTTCATCATCGCCTCCGACTGCACCTTGCGGCTGCCGTCGGGATCGAACGTCTTCGCGAGGCCTTCGGGCAGCGTGCCGCCGGTGAAGAGCGCGTCCGCGGCCTTCTTGTAGCGCTCGTAGGTCGGTGACCGTTCGATGCGCTGCTGCTGCGGATCATCCTGCCGCGAGTGGTACTTGCTCTTCTTTCCCTTCGCGTCGATCTCGCGCCAGCTCTTGTTGCGCTTGCCGGTGAAACCGCCATCGCCTTCGTCGTCTTTTTTCGCCATCTAGCGTTCAACCTTGCGCGCCATCCACAGCGCCTTCAGCGCGCGCCTGACGAGCGTCTTGAGCTGGCCGGCCTCTTCCGGCTGCAGCGGCTGCTCGTCGTCCGTCTCCGCCTCCGCGACAACTTCGTCCGCGTAAGCTTGCAGCGCAGCCGGTACGTCGCGCGAAGTCCGCTCCGCAGCGTCGAGATCAGCAGCGCTCACACTTCGAACGCCCGCCGGCCACCCCAATTCCAGGAACGCGAACAGCTCGAAGAAGAGACTGCGGGCAGTGCCCCAGGCATCTTCGGAGAAGCCACGCTCCTCGAGGTATTGGAGGAGCGCATCCTGCCTGTTTTCGAAGGCGTGAACCAGCCGGTCCATGCCGCGTTCGTCCACATCCTGCAGATAGCGCAGCGCACCTGTCAGCCACTCCTCGTCCGGACCCTCCGGCGGAAACGGCGGCGGCGCCTCGGCCTTTGGCTTCTTCACCCGAGCGGGACGCTCACGGCGAACGGGCTCGATGTCTTCGCCCGCCTCCAGCACATCCCAGAGCCCGAGCAGGTTCTGGTACAGCATCCGCGCGTACTCCGGATCCGGAAAGCGCGGCTCCTGCTCGAACAGGGTGGGGACGACGCGCTGAGCCGCCTCACCCCTCGCCTGCGCCTCGCGGAACCGCTGGACGACACCCTGCGCGTCGAGCTGAGCACCGGCGAGGTCCAGCAACTCCTGCAGCACTTCGAGTCCCTCGAACTCGCGGACGAACACCTTCTGCTTCTTCGCCATGAGGGAGACGATTCTAGACCGGTCAGTGCCGGGAGGGCTCGACCTGCGTCGGCTTGTCTGCGCTCTGCTGCGCGGGTTGGACCTTGCGACCGTCTTCTTCTTCGGGTCGGCGCGGCTGCTTGCCGGGATCGATCTGACCCGGCTCGAGCATCACGAATGGCGGTGGAATGGCGGATGGCATGGGCGCTCCCTGGGCGTGGACCTCAGAGGAGACAACGCGCGCGACGGGCATTCCCTGCTTGATCAGCTCGCGCTCGCCCGGTCGCGAAACAGCCAGCCGCGCTTGAACCCCTTCGCGAGGACGAACAGCACGACGACGATGACTTCCAGGCCAATCAGCATGACGAGCTGCGGAGTGGAGAGCTGCTCGCGAGCGTAGAGCTCCCACAGCTGCAGCAGCACCACGGCCGAGGCCCACGCGGCGAACGGGTTGTGCTCCTTCTTGACCGCGCGCAACACATCGAAGCGATCGCGCAGTCCCTCGCGGCCGGAGTAGGCGGCGGAGATCCGTGGAATCCAGCGCGGCACTTTCTTCAGAAACTCTTCGTAAGGCGCGCCGAACTTCTGGCGGAGAAAGTTCTCTTCCGCGCGGATGATGAAGAAGTACTCGCCGAAGAAGAACACGAGGCCGATGACGTAGACCCACGGCGAGTTCGCGACGAGCAAGAGGCCCAGCACGATGCCGAGGTTGCCCACGTAGAGCGGATTTCGGACGTGCGCGTACGGGCCGCGCGTGTTGAGCACGGAGGCTTCCAGCGTGTTGCCCTGGCCGGACGTTCCTTCCGGGACCAGCCCGAGCGTGTAGAAGCGCAGCGCCTGCCCCAGCAGCGCAACAGCGACGCCGAGCACATTCAGCAGCGCGTCGACCGTTTCGCCGCCGGGCCCCGGGTCGCCGCGCGTCCGATAGAGCAGATAGCCCACCGCGATGATCACCGGCACCGGCGTGAAGCTGCGGAAGCGGAACAGCGTCCGGCCAGCGGAGACAGTCGAGGAAGGTGCGGGGTCGCTCAAGGCGGCGCGTCAGCTAGCACGGCCGTCGAGCGAAAGTAACGCCTGTCTGGGCGAGAGCGTCCGCGGAAGGCGTCGTCAGAGCCCGATCCGCAGCCGGCGTGTTGTGGTATGTCTCCACCATCTCCACAGTATGTCTGTCATGGTACGTATCCAACTCCACCTGACGTCAGCGCAGGACCGCCAGCTTCGAGCGATGGCGCGGAAGCGGGGGACGACGCGCGCGGAGTTGATTCGTCGAGGCATCGATCGGTTGCTCGCCGGGGGAGATGACCAGGATCCCTTGCTCGCGCTGGCAGGGCAGGTGCGCGGTAAGGACCCTGGAGACGTCTCGGAGAACCACGACACCTACCTCTACGGTGCGGAGTCCTACGACGTTCCGGTCGTCGCGGAAGATCCTCAGCGCCGGAGACGCCGGTGAAGTCCGCGGTGTTCGTGGACACCGGAGCTTTCTACGCACTCCAGGTTCAGGGCGATCGTTGGCACGAGGCCGCCCTGCGGGCGTTCCAGACCTTGATGGCTTCGAGCATCCGTCTCTTCACCAGCAATCTCGTGGTGGGCGAGACCTTCACGTTGCTGCTGATCCGCCACGGCCGCCATGCCGCGTGGAGCTTTCACGACGCCGTGGTGCGAAGCAAAAGCATCGAGATCATCCACGTGTCCGACGAGGTCGAGAACCTCGCGTGGACGCTCCTCCGCCGCTACGCAGATCAGCCGTTCTCCTTCGTGGACGGCGCTTCGTTCGCGCTCATGCGCCAGAAAAAAATCACGCGCGCGCTGGCGTTCGATTCACATTTCGCCGCCGCCGGATTCATCCGCGTTCCGGTGGACGAGCCCGCGTAGCGACCCTGCGCTCGCCTTGAACGCGACGTCGGCGCGCTCGGACGAGAGCGATTGCGCCAAACAACGCGACGATCGTGGCGCCATCTGTCGTGGCGCATGTGCAGCCCGCCGGAGAACGAATGATTGTCGTCCGGGGCCCGGCGTCCTGCTCGAGCACTTCGACGGCTTCGGTGCTCGCGGTGGCGGAGGAGCTCCAGCCATCCCTCGATACGGCAGTCACAGTCGCGACGTACGTTCCGGGAACGAGCTGCGGCCAACGGAGCGCGTGCGGTCCTAGGGAGCCCGCGTCTTCCACGTCCACGAATTGTGAGACGGTGCCGCCGTCCGGCGAGGTGATCGTCGCGGAGAAGCTGCGCACGCCCCCGTCGAACGCGGATCCGAACACGAAGGTGGCGGGAGCCCCGGCATCGGTCTCGCCGCGGATGAACACGTCCGGCTCGCGCGAATCCACGACGAAGCGGAAGAGACCGAGCTGCCGATTTCTGTCCGTGTACCAGGGCCCGAACGGGTTCGGATACGAGCCCGCATCGTTCTCCGCCCAGAGCCAGGCGCCGGTGGTGGCGGTGCGAAAACCGCCGTCGTCCTCGCGCAGGACCGTGGCCCACGCCTGGTCCTGTCCATTCGGTCCGCCGATGAATTGCGCCCAGCGGATGTCTCCCTGTGAGGTGAGCTCGGCGAAGATCATGTGGCCCGCGTCGGTCGTTTCACTCGGCGGATACGGAGGATTCCCCGCGGTGATGCCGAACTCCGCCGGCGTGGACCACGAGCTGCCCGTGACGAGCACGTCATCGTCCGAGCTGGTCACGCCGCGGAACAGGAACTCCCACTGGCGCCCGCCGACGTAGCGAACCCAGCGCAGCGCGGCGCCCCCGTCGTCGAAGAGATCGCCGCGCACGACGAACCCGTCGATCGACGCGCCGGTCACCGCACCGGTGTGAAAGCTGTTGAGCTCCGTCTGGACGCCGGCGACGACGCCCAGCGTGCTTCCGACGATGTAGAAGCCGCCATCCCTGGCCACGATCTGCGTCGGGAACACCTCCGGCGCGTACAGCTCCGACTGCGCGAACGCGCGCCGGGTGAGCTTCATCGTCGGAGGATCCACCTCCACCACGTCCACGTTCATCCGCTGCGAGGACGATCCGGTGACGAGATACGACGACAGCGCGAGCACTTTGCCGTCCGGGGTGACGGTCACATCCGTCATCTGTCCGCGCGGCGAATCCGACGGGTAGTACTGCGGGTTGATGTTCCCCGGCGGCCCGAGGGCGATCGACATGATGAAGCCGCTGCCCGCATCGTTCGCGCGCGTGAAGGAGCTATTGGGCGTCTCCGGCGAGCTCGTGCGACCGACGAGCATTAACTTTCCCGGAGCCACCGACACAGCGGAGAACGGTTCATCGACTCCTGAACCGCCGAAGACGAGGAAGTGCGCGTTGTTGTTGTCCGGGCAGATGAGGAACACGTCGACGCTCGGAGCGCCCGCGTCAGCTGGCGGCGTGCCAAAGAACTCCGGCTGCGCAGGCCCCACGTTCAAAGTGGAAAACGGCGACTGCGTGCTCCCGACGACGCACAGCCCAGCATCGGAATCCATCGTGAGCTCGGTGATCCGATCCACGCCGTCGCCGCCGACGATGGTGTAGCTCCACGAAGGGGGCGCGGCGTCCTCCGGCGTCGTGGCGATCAACCCGTCCACA
>JBJMQN010000136.1:0-5622 GCA_045802665.1 Myxococcaceae bacterium
CGAAGGCAAGACCGCCGCCATCTGCACCGACTGTGCGTTTCGCGTGATGGACAGAAGAGAGTTCTCCGCGACTGCGCCCGAGTGCGCGTTCTGTGGAGGCAAGAAGCACGACCGCGCGACGAGCTCGTCCGGAAAAGCAATCTGCACCGGCTGCCTGCGCAGCATTCGGGATGAGGTGTACGAAGACGCGCCCGCGAGGCCGAAGGTCGTCGCCGCGAACGCGAGCTGTGCGAGTTGTGGAGAGCCCGCGACGAGGGAGACGCCGCTGTTCGGAGGCATCGCGTTTCTCTGCGACGACTGTGGGAAATCAGCGCTGGAGCGAGCGGAGCGGCAACCACTCGCCGCCGATTATCCCGCATGCTCCCTGTGCGGAATGTGGACCGCGCGGACCGTCGCGTTGAATGACACGCTGAGCGCCCGGGTCTGTTCAGTCTGCGCGCGAGCCGCGACGGAGACGAAGGGAAAGCCCGTGGCGACCGATTGGATGTCGGTGGAGCGAAGGTGTTCGTTCTGCGGCACGCGGGATCCAGCTCGGAAGCTCGTCGCAGGACCTCTGTGCTTCATCTGCGATCAGTGCGTCTGGAGAGAGCTCGCCGCGCCGCCGAACGTGCGCGGACCGGACGCAGCGTGCCGGTTCTGCGGGCGACACCGTGCCGAAGTCCCGGCGCTCGCCGTCTCCAACTTCGACGAGAGCGCGATCATCTGCCGCAAGTGCCTCGAGCTCTGCGCGGACATCGTTCCCCGCGACGCCTAGCCTTTACCGCCGGCGATCCGGTACGGCCCTGACGTTCGTCTTCTCCGAGTCCGGGATGTCGTCATCTCCGGCATCGTCGAGGAGCGAATCGTCCACCTCGTCGGCGGCGGGCGGCTTCGCAGGAGCCGGGGCAGGGCGGCGCACGGGGACCGCGGTTCCACTTCCTCGCACGACGTTCGCACCTGGGCGAGCAGGCACCGCACCCGGCTTCCTCGCCTGAGCGGGGCGCAGATCCGTGGACACCTCGCCCTGCTCCACGAGGAGATCATCCGCGACCTGAACCTTCGGCTCCTCATCCGCGGCGGGCTCTTCTTTCTTCGCGAGCAGCGGATTGCGAGTCGGCGGCGGCGTGACGTCATCAGAGGGCGCCGGGGCCTTCGCGGCGACGGGCTTCGCGCCACCCGCAGGCGTCGGCGTCTTCGCGGGCACGGGCGCATTCGCAGGCACCTGCACCGATGCCTTCTTGTCCGGGACAGCTGCGGGCTTCGCGATCGCCGCAGCGGGCGCGGCGGCCTCCTTCGCCTTCGCTTCCTTCTGCTGCTCTTCCCAGTCGACCTTCAGCTTCTTCTCGAACTCGTCCCACTGCGTCTTGAACGAATCCGGATCGCGATCGCCCTTCTCGCGGTGCTTGAGCGACGGGGCCCAGCGGACTTCGTACTCGGTGCCCACCCGGAAGAACGGCGGCGGCGGCAGGCCGTACGTCGCGGGATCGAAGAACGAGTCGTTGAGATCGTCGAACCCGTAGGCCTTCGCCTTCGCCACGAACGTCGGGATGACGCCCGTCGGCGCGTGGTAGCCGATGACGTGACCCTCCGCGTCTTTGGTGACCGGCGTGAACACGAAGATGTCCTGCGTGCGGTACTCGCCCTTCTCGTTGAGGGGCAGCACCTCGGACAGCGCGATCGTCTTGCGCGATCCGTCGTGGAGACGTTCGCAGCAGATGACGAAGTTGATCGCGGACGCGACCTGCGCTCGGACGGCGACCATGGGCAGATCGATCGAGCTCATCAGACACAGCGACTCGATGCGGCGCAGCGTGTCCGTCGGGGTGTTCGCGTGCGTCGTGGCCAGCGAACCGCCGTGACCGGTGTTCATCGCCTGCACGAGGTAGAACGCCTCACCGCCGCGGACTTCGCCGACGACGATTCGGTCCGGACGAAGACGCAGCGCGGAGGCGAGCAGGTCGCCCATGTCCACGCCGCCCTTGCCGAACTTGTCGGGCGGGCGCGATTCGAACGGGACGATGTGCGTCTGGTTGAGCTGAAGCTCAGCGGAGTCTTCGATGGTGAGGATGCGCTCGTCGTCGGGGATGAGCGAGCTCACGATGTTGAGCAGCGTCGTTTTGCCGGAGCCCGTACCGCCTGACACCAGCATGTTGAGCTTGGTGTGGATGCCGGCGTCGATGAGCCGCGCCATCTCCGTCGTCATCGACTTGTATTTGATCAGCGCGTCGATCGTGAGCTTGTCCTTGAAGAACTTGCGGATCGAGATCGTCGTGCCCTTGCGAGCGATCGGCGGCAGCACGACGTGAATGCGGCTTCCATCCGGAAGACGCGCGTCGAGGCGAGGCCGCTCTTCATTCAGCATGCGGCCGACGAACTGCGCCATGTTCCGCGCCGCGCCGAGCAGACCTTCTTCGCTGAACTTCGCGTCGGTCTTCGTCAGCCGACCCTTCTTCTCGATCCAGACGTCCTCTGGACCGTTGATCATGATCTCGCTGACCGCGGAATCATCCAGATACGGCAGCACCGGCTTCAGGAACGCCCGAAGCGACTCCGTGTACATCGTCATGCGAGCGAGCGTACCGCAACAGCAGCAGAACGGATCTCACAGGTTGCCGGACCGCTGAGCAGGCGGGCGAGGGTGTCGCGGCGACCCGGTTCAGCCAGCGTCGACAGGCGTAACAGAGGGCGCGGGCGACGGCTGGGGACACCTCGGAGCGTCGCTTTGGCAGTACAGGAATCCGTTCTCGGCGTCCGTGCAGACGAGGTGCTGGCCACCGTCCGGCACGAAGCCGCCCTGACTCGAGTCCGTCCTGCAGAACGGGTAATCGCAACGGAGCTCCGAGAGCGGCCGCTCACCGCGATCGCTCACCGTGAGGGAACGCCGCTCGTCGCACGCCGCCGCGTATCCGGTGGGCGAGACGCATGAGAAGTATCCGTCCTCGTCACGCAACGAGCTGCAGAACGAGGAAGAAGCGAACGCGCCGCAGCTTCGTGGATCGACGCTCGTGCTGCGGTCGAACATCCGGATGACTCCGCCGTCCGTCCATACGAACCCGTAGCTCGTCTCGGAGTCGATCCCGGCAACGTCTTCGATCAGGAAGAATGGGCTTCCTCCGTCCAGGTGATCGCGCACGCAGGCAGCCGCTTCGTCCCAGCCTGCGTCCCGTCTGTACGAATAGGTGTGGCCGCAATTGGTGAAGCTCGCGTCAACGGCGTCAGCCAAGAGGCTCCCGATCTCGCACCGTGCGCAGCTGCGCTGCTGATACGTATAGGTGGAGTAGGGAGGGGCGATGGTCTCGACGCAGCCTGCATCGCCCGCGTCCGGGACGACATCCGGTGTGCTCTTGCTGCCGCACGCGAGGAGCAACGCGGCACCTACGAGGAGCGCGCGCCGCATTCGCTTCAGTTCAGCGCCGTCTCGAGCAGCTGCGCGGACTCGGGGTCCATCTGGAGAAACTCGGCGGCCATCCCATCCTTCGTCGTCCGGGCGACGCGCGCATACGCGTGCACCAGGCGAGCATCCCGCTTCGGAGCGAACGACAGCGCGACGCCGGTGCCTTCGGGTGCGGGCGCGTCCGTCCTGATGAAGATTCCGGAGCGCGAGATGTTCACGGCGTAGTCCACATGCCGCGGCTCCGCCGGGCCAGCCTGATGCTCCACGAGCAGGGTGACAGGGATGCGTGGATGTCGGCGGAGTTCGGACATGGGGCGCGGAGTGTGAGATCAGCCGACGGGCCTCAGGCAAGCAGGCCCCTACCGCGGTGAATCCGCTAGAGTTCACTGCCATATGGCGAAAGCGCCCCGCCGAAGTCCTCCCATCAAAAAGAAGCCCATCAAGAAGGCCGTGAAGTCACGCAAACCCGCGCGACCCGCACGCACCTCCACGCGCGAGCGCGCACCCGAACGCCTCGTCAAAACCGGCGAGGTCGTCGACGCGAATCCCTCCGGTCGTGCGTTTCCGATCGAGATTGATCCGCGCGCGGTGGAGGAGACCCTCAACAAAGTGAAGGGCGAGCTGCTGCACTGGGCGAACAAGGGCCGCTACACGAAGGTCCGGTTCAAGTTCCGCGGCAAGCAGCTCCTGCCGGATCTTCCGCTCGCGGCGGTGGCAGCGGCGGAGGGGCTCACCTTCTACTGGGGCGGCATCCTCCGGGCGCTGTTGTTCAACTTTGCCGGCAAGAGCGTGCTGTCGGTCGAGCTGATCAACGACTCGGAGAAGAAGATTCAAAAAGGAAAGGACGAGCTGCTCTCCGGAAATCTGGACGCGGCGCTCTCACACTTCCGCGAGGCGATCGCGATGGACCGCGACAGCGCGTCCGCGCACCTGAACCTCGGGGTCGCGTTGAAGTTGAAGGGACAGGCGTCCGCCGCTCGGACGGCGCTGGTCAAAGCGAAGGCACTGGCGAAGGAAGGCCCCATCGCGGCCGAGGCCGAACGGCTGCTGCAGACTCTTCCCGAGGAGAGCGCGCTCACCGTCGCCTCCGCGGTCACCTCGAACGCGCCGCCCACCGCTCCGAACTGATGATGCTTTCCCTCTTTCTCGCGGCCGCGCTTTCTGCGTCTCCCGCCGCGGTGCAGCTCGCCGCGCCGGTCATCACCGGGCCCAACATCTCGGTCGAAGAGCAGACTTTCTACACGGACCACCTCGCGCAGCAGCTCGGCTTCCGGGGCGTGCGCGTCACGACGCAGTCCGAGATTCAGCAGCTCCTCGGGTTCGAGCGGCAGAAGCAGCTGCTCGGCTGCAGCGACACCTCCAGCTCGTGCATGGCGGAGCTGGCGAATGCGCTCGGCGTGGACGGCATCGTGACCGGGAGCATCGGAAAGATCGGCAAGCTGTTCGCGATCAACTTGAAGGTCATCGCCGCGGAGAACGGCGCGCCGCTCGCCGCCTACTCGTCGCGAGCGAAGGACGAGGAAGGCGTGCTCGACGAGCTCACCAAAGCCGCCGACTCGATGTCGAAGGAGCTGTTCAAGAAGCTCGGCCGCGAGCCCGTGAAGTCCGAGCCCGTCGAGCCGAAGAAGGACCTCGTCGCGAACAACGACGTGCCGAAAGACGAGCCTGCGACCGGCGTCTCCACGTCCACTGGCGGCGGGCTGCGCACCTACGCGTGGGCGCCGGCGGGAGCGGGGGTCATCCTCGCGGGCCTTGGCACGTTCTTCTTGATCCAGGGCAATGGCGGCAAGGACAAGATTGATCAGGCGCCGTCGCCCGAAGAGGCGAAGAAGGCGTACGACGCTGCGACCGGACAGCAGCATCTCGGCGGCGCGCTGCTGGGCGTCGGGGCCGCGGCGTTGCTGACCGGCGGTGCGTTTTATCTCTTCGGCGGTACGGGCCAGCCAGCGGTCGCGCTGATCCCCGGACCCCAACCTTCGCTGTCTGTGGCCGGCAGCTTCGATCTCGTCGGAGGTGGACGGTGAACTCCAATCACACGGGCGTGCGTCTTCTCATAGCGAGCCTCGCGGCTGTCGCAGTGGCGTTCACCATCCCGGCTTGTACGAACTTGCAGCCCACGCTGGACTATTTCTGCGTGAGCCATCCGGAGAGGTGTGACGGCGGCACGGTCACCGGTGGCGGCGAAGGCGGCGGCACGGGCGGAGGCACCGGCGGCGGCGGAGACGTTGGCGGCGGAACGGGTGGCGGAC
>JBJMQN010000137.1:0-12846 GCA_045802665.1 Myxococcaceae bacterium
CACTCAATAACAACACAACAAACTACCTAACTACCCGGCCCCCGCTGCCGTAGCCCCAGCAGTAGAGCTCGCCCTTCCCGGCGATGCCGCAGGTGTGATTGTCGCCGGCCGAGATCCACGTCCAGTCGCGCCGCGTACCGACGCGCGTCGGCCGGGTGCGGATCTCCGCGTCTCCGAGCCCGAGCCGTCCCTGTGAGCCGTGCCCCCAGCACCAAAGACCGTGGTCCTCGGCGATCGCGCAGGTGTGCACGCTCCCCGCTGACACCATCGACCAGTGCGTGACTTCGGGGTGCGGCGCCTTCGCGCTCGCCCCCAGCATCAGCGTGGCGACCAGAGGGAGGAGGGTCATGTCGACGAGCATATTTCGCTCGGAACCGCCGGACGAGGACGCTCTGGCCGCGCCCACTACGCATTCCCGAACGGCCCACGCACTCTGCTGCTGCCGGGCGGGCCTCTCACGGCTAGTTTCAAGCCATGAAGCCCAAGCACAAGGTGCTGCTCGTCATTCTGGATGGCTGGGGGATCCGCAAGGAGCGCGACTCGAATGCGATCCTGATCGCTGGGACCCCTGAGCTCGATCGGATCTCGAACGGGATGCCGTTCACCGAGCTTCAGACCGCGGGCCTCGCCGTTGGGCTGCCTGAGGGGCAGATGGGCAACTCGGAGGTCGGCCACACCAACATCGGTGCGGGAAGAATCGTCTACCAGGACCTCGTGCGCATCAATCGAGCGACCGAGTCCGGCGAGCTTGCTCAGGTTCCGGCTATCCGCGACGCGATGGACAAGGCGAAGAGCGAGGGCACTTCGTTTCATCTGCTCGGGCTCTGCTCGCCGGGTGGCGTGCACAGCTCGCTCGAACATTTGTACGGATTGCTCCGGGCGGCGCGCGATCGCGGCCTCACGAAGGTCTATCTCCACGCGTTCACGGACGGGCGGGACACCCCTCCGCAGAGTGCGCTCGGGTTCATGGGGGACATCGAGAAGAAGCTTCGCGAGATCGGCACCGGGCGCGTGGCGACGGTCAGCGGCCGCTACTACGCGATGGACCGCGACAAGCGTTGGGATCGGGTGAAGCTCGCGTACGACGCTCTGGTTCGCGCTCAGGGACCGAAGGCTCCGTCCGCGGAAGCTGCGATTGCCGCGAGCTACAACGAGAAGGTCACCGACGAGTTCATCAAGCCCACGATCATCACCACCGGCAACGGCGATCCGGTCGGACAGATCAAAGATGGCGACGTGGTGATGTTCTTCAACTTCCGAGCGGACCGCGCCCGCGAGCTGACCCAGGCCCTCGCGTTCCCTTCGTTCAAGGACTTCGATCGCGGTGGCTTGAAGCTCGGTCGCTACATCTGCATGACCCAGTACGACGAGAAGTTCGAGCTCCCCGTCGCGTTCCCGCCGGATCAGCCGCGCGAGATTTTTCCCGAGGTCCTCGCGGAGAACGGCCTCAAGCAGTTCCGCACGGCGGAGACCGAGAAATACGCGCACGTCACCTTCTTCTTCAACGGCGGCCGCGAGGTCGTCTACCCGGGCGAAGACAGGTTTCTGATTCCGTCACCTCGCGATGTGAAGACTTACGACCAGAAGCCGGAGATGAGCGCGCGCGAGGTCACCGCGGAGCTCGTGAAGCGGATCGACTCGGGGCAATACGACTTCGCGCTCGTGAACTTCGCGAACCCGGACATGATTGGACACACGGGGCTGCTCGATGCGGCGGTCACCGCGGTCCGAGTGGTCGATGAGTGCGTCGGGAAGCTCGGCGATGCCTGCGCTCGAAACGGCTGGGCGATGGCGATCAGCGCGGACCACGGCAACTGCGAGATGATGACGGACCCCGTCACCGGCGAGCCGCACACCGCTCACACGCTCAACCCCGTGCCGTTCTATTTGATCCATCCGGATCTGCGCGGGACGAAGCTGAAGCCGGGGATCCTCGCGGACATCGCGCCGACGTTGCTCAACGTGATGGGCCTGGAGAAGCCAGGCGAGATGGTGCGCGCGGGATTGCTGTAGTGAATTTCCGGCGGGCGCGGTCGTCGTGCAGACATGCTCGTGCTCGCCCTCACGCTGCAGCTTCTGACGTCGCAAACGCCTCAACGCAAATGCATCTCCGACTACGGCCAGACGGCCTGCGGCTACTCGTGCATCGCTGACTACGGCCAGGTCCGCTGCGCGCGTACGCCGATGGGCGTGTGCAGATCCGACTACGGAAAGGTCGTGTGCTGGGACCCACCGCCCGTTCCCGGCGCGGCCTCCTGGCCACGGGCGACGTGTGTCTCGGATTACGGGCAGATCGCGTGTGGCTATTCGTGCCTTTCCGACTACAGCCAGGTCCGCTGCGCCCAGACACCGTACGGAGCGTGCCTCGCGGATTACGGAAAGGTCGTGTGCGGCGATCCGTCACCCGATGCCTTCGCGTACTGGGGCGCCAACCTGCCGCAGGTCGAGTGCCTCGCAGACTCTGGGCAGGTGGCGTGCGGGTACTCATGCATCGCGGATTACGGGCGAGTTGTGTGCGGTGAGTCGCCATAGCGACCGGAAGCAACGGCGCCTTCGAGCAGTACCTCCGCTTTCTCGAGCAGTTCGAGCCGCCGTCCTACGACGAGCTCGCCGCGCGACCTGGGCCTCACGGCGAGCCCTTCAAGCTCTGAGACGCGCATCCTTCTGCGCGGACGAGCGCCGTTGCTCCACTCTCATCTCAGCGCCCGAGAATCGTCTCTGAAGTGGCGCTGATCAGCGCGCTCGCACGCGATCTGCACAGCCGTGACCCCGGACCTTTCAAAGGGGGAGTCACGTGAAGGAAGAGATTGCCGCGCTGCTGAATGTTCCGAATGGCCTGACGGTGGAGATGGTGAACGCGGTGCTGGCAGTTGGAAGGGAGAACGCGATCCCGGCACTGCGCGCGCTGATCCTCGAGTCCGACGACAAGCTCACCGTCCGAGCGGCCTCCGTGCTCGCTCTCATCGACGGCGGCGACGTGGTCTCGGTGCTGATCGAGTTGATGGAGATCGGGGTTCAGAAGAAAGACCCACTCTTGATGGAGCTGTGCATCGGGTCGTTGGCGCGCCGCGGACAGACGATCGTCGAGCCGTGCCTCGAGGCAGTGAAGAAGACCGAGGTGCCGATGCTTCGCTGCGCGATCGCGGACGCGCTGAGCCAGTCGGGTTCGAAGGATGAACGGATCTTCGAGCTGCTTGTCGCGCTGCTGCCGGAGTTTGCGATGACAGCGGCAGGTGGACTTGCGGACTTCGGGGACGCTCGGGCGCTACCGGCATTGAGGACGTTCCTCGATAGCGTGCACAAGGGCGTTCGGCCTCCCTATGCGCACGAGATCTTCTACGTCACCTCAGCGATCGAGACGCTGGGAGGCGCGCTGAATCGAAAGGACGTGCAGCTTCTGAAACGGGCCGAGCGCGGATCGCTGAGCCAGCCGCGACGACGGGGGCGCGAGGCTCCGGCTCGCAATGACCTGTGCTGGTGCGGCAGTGGCGTGAAGTTCAAGAAGTGCTGCATGCGCAGCGCTCAGGCGGAGGCGGCGGCGTAGCTGTCACCCGTCTGCCCGGTCCAGGTTGGCGAGGCCCTCGGAGCCAGAGGACCACGACGGATGACGATTTCCATGCGTGCGCTCACCGACTTCCTCGAGCTGTTCTATCCGCCGTCATGCATGTCCTGCGGGCGGGTGATGCGGGAGAGCGCGCCGTTCTGCCTGGAGTGCGCGGTGCTGCTCGAACCGCTTCCTCCGGGGTGCCGGTGCTGCGCGGAGCCGGGCGAGTTCGAGATTTGTCCGAGGTGCGTGCGGCGTGCGCCGCCGTTCAGTCGGTCGTGGGCGCCTTACGTTCACGGTGGGCCGATCGCGCATGCGATCCATTTGTTCAAGTACGAGGATCGGCCGGAGCTCGCGCGTGGGTTGGGCGGGTTGCTCGCGGATCGACGCTCCCAGTTTCTGGAGCAGGCACCTCACGAGGTCGTTCCGATTCCGCTGCATCTCGGCCGGTTTCTCTCGCGTCGATATGATCAGGCGGGGCTGGTCGCGGTGGAGTTCGCGGCGCGTTCGGGGCGGACGGTTCTGGCGGGCGCTTTGACTCGCGTGAGGGCTACGGAGCGGCAAGTGGGGCAGAGCGAGCTCGAGCGCGACTCGAATGTTCGAGGGGCTTTTCTGGCTTCGCCTCTCGTTCGCGGACGGCGGGTGCTTCTCGTGGATGATGTTTTCACGACGGGCGCGACGGCGCGGGCGGCGGCTCTGGCTCTGCGGATGGCGGGGGCTGTGGATGTTCAGGTGCTCACGCTGGCTCGGGCCTGGACGGCATGACGGGTGCTCGCCTGCTGATCTTGCAAGCCCGGGAAGCCCGCGGCCTCTGTCGCTGTTTGACGTCCGCTTACAAACCCCTCGCCGCGGCTGCCCGGCCCGTACCAGAGTCCCTCTTCATGAATCGCTTCCTCTGTTCATTCGCGATCGCCGTCCTGTTGGCTGCTGGGGTGGCAGGCGCCGAGACGCCCGTCGCTTCCGCGCCGGCGACGGATCCGACGCTGGAGCTCGCTCGCCAGTACGCGCAGGAGGCGCTCACCAACCCGGTGACCGTTCGCAACGCGGCGCCGCTCATCCGGCTCCACGCGCTTCGCGACGACGTGGACGATCTCAACGTGTTCGCGCAGGTCTACTGGACGCTGCTCTCGCGCCGTCAGGTGGATCCTTCCGTCCGGATGCTGGCCCGGACTTTCGCGGCGGAGATTGAGCGGACGCGCGGCAAGACCGGGAAGTCGGCGGAGATGATGGAGCCGCTCGGCTATCTGTCGAAGTTCTACGTCGTCGGCGGGTTCGACAACGAGGGCAAGGGCGGCTGCGACACGGACTTCGGTCCGGAGGGCGGGCTGGATCTGAAGGCGTCGTACCCGACCCGCGGCCGCGATGTGACGTGGCAGAAGCTCAACTGGAAATCCTCCGACGGGTTCGTGGATCTCGGCTCCGCGCTGCGGCCCAACAACGAGGCCATCGGCTACGCGCTCACGTTCCTGGACGCTCCTGACGATACGAAGGTGGCGCTCGGGCTGGGAACTTCTGGTGCGTATCGGCTCTGGGTGAACGGCCAGAAGGTGGCGTCCGACGATCGCTACAACGTCGCGTCTCCTGACCAGGCGCGCGTCTCGGTCCGGCTGCGCAAGGGCACCAACCGCGTGCTGCTCAAGATCTGCCAGGAGTCGGGGCCGCTCGGGTTCTTCCTGCGCCAGGAGCGGATTGAAGGCGAGAAGGGGCCGCTCGCGACGAGCTCGCTGCCGGAGACGCTGCCGAATCTGGAGAAGGGCGTCGCGCCCGGGCCTCAGCAGCTGCCGACGCTCACCCAGCAGTTCGAGCGCGAGGTGAAGAAGGATCCGAACAACGCCCAGCTCCGAGCGGACTACGCGATCGTCCTCGCCTGGACCCGCGCGTTCGAAGAGAAGGAGCACTCGGACACGGTGGAGGCGGAGAAGGCCGCGGACCTGGCGCCGAACGACGACCGCGTGCAGCTGACCGCCGCGGAGCACCAGCGCGAAGAGCACAACCTGCGCAGAAAGCATCTGGAGCTCGCGCTCGCGGCGGATCCGAAAAATCCCATCGTCCGCTACCAGCTCGCGCAGCATGAGCTCAACCGCGAGTTCCCTGACCGCGCGCTGAACCTGATCGACGCGACCATCGCGGACTTCCCGCGCTTCGCCGAGGCCCGGCTCCTCCGCATCCGCGCGCTCGAGGCGCTGGAGCGGACCGCTCGCGCGTGGAACGAGACCGAGGAGACGTTCCGCGCGTTCGGCAAATTGCCACACGTGGTGGACGAGGCCGCCCGGGCGTCGCGCCGCATCGACCGCGCTCAGGAGTCGATGGACCGGATGCGCGTTGCCCTCGCGCTCCGCTACGACGACGCCTCCACTCGTCGGTCCCTCGCACTGCAGCTCGCGGACGTCGGGAGGGTGAGCGACGCCGAGAAGGAGCTGGAGACGCAGCTTCGGCTCGATCCGTTCGACAACAACACGCGCCTGCAGCTCGCGGAGCTCTACGCGGCCAACGGCCAGCTTCAGGACGCCGAGGACAAGTTCAAGGACGCGAAGATGCTCTGCCCCGACGAGCCCGAAGTGCACGAGCGCGAAGGCCGAGCGCTGCTGGAGGCTGGCCGCAAAGACGACGCCATCGCCGCGTTCGAACGCTCGCTCCAGCTCCGCCCGCAGAACCCGGCGCTGAAAGAGGCCGTGCGGTCCATCAAGGGAGAGACCGGCGCGCTGGGCGCTCAGTACGCCGTGGACATCAAGCCGCTGCTACAGAAGGCGGACAGCTTCGCGGGCGAAGACGCGGTGTACCTCGTCGACAACAGCTACACCCGCGTGCAGTCCTCAGGTCTGTCGTCGCGGTTCACGCAAATCGCGGTGAAGGTCTACACGCAGCGCGGCGTGGACGCGTTCCGCAGCCAGCCGATCACCTTCTCCCCGAACCGTCAGGAAGTGCGGGTGCTGAAGGCGCGCGTGCTCAAGCCGGACGGGTCGATCGTGGACTCCTACGGCGAACAGGAGCGCAACATCAACGAGCCGTGGACGGGGATGTATTACGACGCCCGCGCTCGGGTGATCTCGTTCCCGCAGCTGTCCGAAGGCGACGTGCTGGAGCTTCAGTACCGGCTCGACGACACCGCTCAGGAGAACCTGCTCTCGGATTACTGGGGCGACGTCGATTACGTGCAGGCCAGCTCGCCGAAGGTGCACTACCAGTTCAGCGTGGAGATGCCGGCGAAGCGGCCGCTCTACTGGAACAAGGAGCACCTCGGGGCGGGCGTGGGGATGAAGACGGAGGCGCTCGCGGATGGGCGCCAGCTGTACCAGTGGACCGCGGACAACGTCCCCAAGGTCACCCCCGAGCCCTCGATGCCCGGCTACGCCGAGGTCGCGACGACGCTGCACGTCTCGACGTACCAGACCTGGGATCAGGTGGGCCGCTACTACTGGGGCCTCGTGCGCGACCAGCTCGTGCCGAACGAGGACCTCAAGAAGACGGTCGAGGCCGCGCTCAAGGGCGTGGACCGCAAAGACGACCTCGCCGTCGTGCGAGCGCTCTACGACTTCGTCGTCACCAACACCCGCTACGTGGCGCTGGAGTTCGGCATCCACGGGTACAAGCCGTACCGCGTGGATCGGATCCTCGCGCGGCGCTTCGGCGACTGTAAGGACAAGGCGTCGCTCATGTCCGCGATGCTGAAGGTCGCAGGCATCGACAACCGGCTGGTCCTCCTGCGCATGCGGCACCTCGGCGACATCGGCGCTGAGCCGGCGTCACTGGCCGCGTTCAACCACGCGATCCTCTACGTGCCGAAGTTCGACATGTTCCTCGACGGCACCGCCGAGTTCTACGGCGCGAAGGAGCTGCCGTACTCGGACCGCACCGCGAACGTGCTGGTGGTGAACCCGGACGGGGACAGCAAGTTCTACACGACGCCGGAAGCGGCCGCGGAGGACAACCTCACGGACCTTTCTATCGACGTCGCGCTGGCTGCCGACGGCACCGCGAAGCTGAACGGCAAGGCGACCGTCACAGGTCAGGGCGCGCCCGACTACCGGCGCACGTATCAGGCGGCGGCCACGCGCAAGGCGACGTTCGAGCAGAGCTGGGCGAGCCAGTTCCCCGGCCTCACCGTTGATTCGCTCAAGCTGTCTGACCTCACCAAGATCGAAGAGAACGTGTCGATGGAGTACCAGCTCTCCGTGCCGCGCTTCTCGGAGGTGCTCGGCAACGGCTTGCGCTTCTATCCGTTCGGCACCGGCCGCGCGTTCACGCAGGGCTTCGCCGCCCTCTCGGAGAGGAAGTACGACGTCGTCTTCCCCAACCCCTTCGTGAACAAGCTCAACTTCACGTACGCGCTGCCCGCCGGCTACACCGCCGCGCAGGTCCCAGCGGATGTGCAGGAGGACAGCCCGTTCGGCCGCGCGCGGATCAGCTTCACGCAGGAGAACGGAAAGATCGCCGCGCACGGCGAGATCGCGTTCACCTCCGCGCGGATCAAGGCGGCGGATTACGCCGCGTTCCGCAGCTGGCTCATCAAGGTGGACCAGGCGTTCAACCGGAAGATCACGCTGCAGAAGCCGGGCGGCCAGACCGCGGCGCGGTAGGCAATCAGCCTCGGCTCTCGGAAAAGACGAAAACAATCCGCGCTTTAAGTAAGGGCCCCGCACACTTTTCGGCCCCTTTCCGTCCTCCTCATCAGAAGCGGCCGAATCCCTCGGCGCTGCGAATCAGGAGCGGTTGGCCATGTCCCTCGGAATCTCTGCGGTGCGAAACGTCCTGCCCCAGCCCGTTCGGCTGGCCACTTCCGTCGCCGGCGCAGCGGCCAAGGTCGTGCCCGCCCCCGACAAGGTCGCGCAGGCGATGCTCTCCAAGCTGACCGATGGCTTCGACAGCAAGTCGATCCAGAGCGCTACCTCCTCCTCCACCTCCGCCGCGCCCACCAACTCCACTGAGCCGGCGAAGAAAAAGAAGAAGAAGAAGCACGGCCTCTTCCACAAGCTGGGCGGGCTGCTGAAGAAGGCGCTTCCCCTGGTGAAGAACCTCGCGGGGATGATCCCGGGGCTCGGCCAGCTGATCCAGCCGCTCGAGATGGCGGGCTCGCTCATCTCCGGCCAGAAGTAGAAGGACGAGGTGTTCCGGGCGCGGGCTCCCCCTGACCGCGCCCGGATTTCCTCTTGGGGGGCTTTTGAAACACTATCGACAGCATGCGTTTCTCTGTACTCGCCGCCCTCGGCGCTGCGGCGTTGGTCGCCTGCAGTCCTCAACCCACCGCCACGGACAGCGGGACCCCTCCGGATTGCAACGCCACTGGCACCTGCCCCGTGCAGGACGCCGGTGAGAGACCGCCGTGCGGGGCGGAATGCCCCACGTCCACCACCTGCGAGAACGATCGCTGCGTCCCGGTGGACTGCGTAGGCGTCGTGTGCCCGGTGGGAAGCCGCTGCGCGAGCGGCGCGTGTCTGCCGGAAGATTGCTCCCAGGTGCAGTGCCCGGAAGGCTACGTGTGCTCGAACGGCGCCTGCACCCTGCCCGCCTGCGTGGGCTCGAGCTGCGCGGCGACCGAGGTCTGCGTCGCCACCGGCCAGTGCGCGGCGACGACTTGCGACGGGGTGAGCTGTGGTCAGTTCCTCACCTGCGAGAGCGGCCAGTGCGCTCAGGCGGCGTGCGTGGGCGTGGTCTGCCCCACCGGGAAGAGCTGCGTCGGCGGGTTGTGCGAGTCCACCGCCTGCGCGGGCGTCAACTGCGCCACGGGAACCGTCTGTTTCAGCGGCGCATGCGTGCCACCCGTTTGCGTCGGCGTGACGTGCGGCGGGACGGAGATCTGCGCCGGCGGCGTCTGCGTCCCGCGCGACTGCGCCAACGTCCAATGCCCTCAGGGCGAGTACTGCAAGAGCGGCGTTTGCACGTCCACGAGCTGCGCCGGGGTCAACTGTGCCTCAGGCTGGACGTGCGCGGCGGGCCAGTGCTTTCCCACGAACTGCTCGATGTCTACCTGCGGCGCGGGTGAGGCATGCATCGGCGGCAGCTGCTCCTCGGTCGCGTGCGCGGGCGTCACCTGTGCCTCTGGAATGGCCTGCAGCAACGGCGCCTGCCCGACGACCGGAGATCTCGACGGCGACGGCGTCCCGGACTCCACGGACCATTGCCCGGGGCTGTTCGATCCGGCGCAGCGCGACACCGACAACGACGGCGTAGGCGACGGCTGTGACTGCGCGCCGAGCGACCCGCAGGTGAAGCCGGGCGGCACCGAGGTCTGCGGGAACCTGAAGGACGATGACTGCGACAACCTCGTGGACTGCGCGGATCCGGGCTGCGTGGGCGGGACGTGCGACGACAACAATGCGTGCACCGTGAGCGAAGTGTGCCTGACGGACGGCGGCTGCGGCGGCGGGGTCCAGAACCCGAACGCGACGTGCGACACGCCGCCCAACACGCAGTGCTACTCGGCCGCCGGCGTGTGCAGCCCGGCGACGGGAGGGTGCCAGTACACGGCGCTCGCCTCCGGGACTTCCTGCAGCGACGGCAACGCCTGCACCCTGAGCGACAGCTGCAATGCGGCAGGCACCTGTCAGGGTGGCGCGGCAAAAACGTGCAACAGTCCGCCGAACGCGCAGTGCTACCAGGCCACCGGAACGTGCAACACGAGCAGCGGCGCGTGCACGTACACGAAGAAGGCGGCCGGCACCGCGTGTAACGACGGCAACGCGGGAACCACCGGTGATGCCTGCAACGCGTCTGGCGTCTGCGTGGGAACGGCGATCACCTGCAACACCCCGCCGAACACGCTGTGCTGGAACGCGAGCGGCACCGTGAACGGCTCTGGCCAGTGCGTCTACACGCCGAAGAGCTCGGGGACCGCCTGCGATGACTCGGACGCGTGCACGCAGACGGACAGCTGCGACGGCGCCGGCACCTGCGTGGGCAGCAGCCCGGTGAGCTGCGGCAGCCCGCCCAATGCTCAGTGCTACCAGGCGGCCGGAACGTGCAACACCTCCACCGGCGCGTGCACGTACACGAAGAAGGCCACCGGCGCCGCCTGCGACGACGCCAACGCCTGCACGCAGACGGACAGCTGCAATGCCTCCGGCGTCTGCACAGGCACCAATCCGGTGACCTGCAGCAGCCCGCCGAACACGCAGTGCTATGCGGCGACCGGGACGTGCAGCGCGACGAGCGGTGCGTGCGCGTACACGAAGCTTGCCACCGGCACCTCGTGCGACGACGGGAATGCGGCAACGACCGGCGATGCCTGCAACGCCTCCGGCGTCTGCGTGGGCACGGCGGTCAACTGCAACAGCCCGCCGAACACGCTCTGCTGGAATCCCACGGGCACGGTGAATGGATCCGGCCAGTGCGTGTACACGCCGAAGGGCTCGGGCACCGCGTGCGACGACTCGAACGCGTGCACCCAGACGGACACCTGCGACGGCGCGGGGGCGTGCGTGGGCAGCAGCCCGGTGAGCTGCGGCAGCCCGCCGAACACCCAGTGCTACGCGGCGACCGGAACGTGCAACACGTCCACGGGCGCGTGCTCGTACACCCCGAAAGCAAACGGCAGTGCCTGCAGCGACGGCGATGCGTGCACGCAGACCGATACCTGCAATGCCACGGGGACCTGCGTCGGGAGCAATCCGGTTTCCTGCACCAGTCCGCCGAACACGCAGTGCTATGCGGCGGGCGGTACGTGCAACAGCTCCACCGGCTCGTGCGCGTACACGAAGAAGGCGACCGGCACCGCGTGCGACGACGGCAGCGCGGGAACCACTGGCGATGCCTGCAACAGCTCCGGCGTCTGCGTGGGCACGCCCATCGTCTGCAACACCCCGCCGAACACGCTCTGCTGGAACACGAACGGTACCGTGAATGGCTCCGGCCAGTGCGTCTACACGCCGAAGAGCTCGGGCACCGGCTGCGATGACTCGAACGCGTGCACGCAGACGGACAGCTGCGATGGCGCCGGCACCTGCGTCGGCAGCAATCCCATCAGCTGCAGCAGCCCGCCGAACACGCAGTGCTACGCAACAGCGGGCAGCTGCAACACGTCCACCGGCGCGTGCAGCTACACCCCGAGAGCGAACGGCTTCTCGTGCAACGACGGCAACGCCTGCACGCAGACCGATACGTGCAACGGCAGCGGAACGTGCGTGGGCAGTAACCCCGTGAGCTGCAACAGCCCGCCGAACACCCTGTGCTATCCGGCGAGCGGCTCCTGCAACCAGGCCACGGGGGCGTGCACGTACACGCCGAGGGCGAATGGCTTCACCTGCAACGACGGCAACGCGTGCACCACGGGCGACGCGTGCAGTAACGGCACCTGTTCGGGAACGCCCAAGGTCTGCAACAGCCCTCCGAACACCCAGTGCTACAACGCGAGCGGCAGCTGCAGCGCGGGCACGTGCTCGTACACGAAGGTCGCCACCGGCACTTCCTGCAACGACAGCGACGCGTGCACCCTGGGCGAGACGTGCAGCTCGACGGGCGTGTGCGGCGGTGGAACCGCGGTGACCTGCAACAACCCCAACGACTGCGAGACGGGGACCGGTACCTGCAGCCCGTCGACCGGCTGTCAGTACACGAACCGTCCAGCGGGCTCGGCGTGCACGAGCGCGAACCAGTGCCAGTTCGGAACGTGCAACGGCTCGGGGACGTGCAACCTCACGTCCGGGTGCGGCGTTAACCAACACTGCTGTGCCGGGGACGGCTGCTACAGCAGCGGCACCTTGTGCCCGTGAGCGAAAGACCCATGCTCCAGACCATGACCTACGAGGTGACCGGCAAGGTCGCCCGCATCACGCTGAACCGCCCCGAACGCGGCAACGGCATCACGTTCGATCTCCCGGTGGAGCTCGCCTCCTGCGTGGAGCGCGCGAACCTGGACCCTGCCGTTCACGTCATCGCGCTGTCCGGCAACGGCAAGGGCTTCTGCGGCGGGTACGATCTCGTCGACAACGCCGAGCAGGACAAGAGCGCGAAGGCGGCCTCGTACCCGAAAGGCTCCGCGCTGGATCCGGAGGTCGTCTTCAAGAACCACATCCCCGGCCAGGTCTGGGATCCGATGTTGGACTTCTCGATGATGACGAGGAACGTGCGCGGCTTCATGTCGCTCTTCCACAGCGACAAGCCGGTGGTCTGCAAGGTCCACGGGTTCTGCGTCGCGGGCGGCACGGACATGGCGCTGTGCTCGGATCTCCTCGTCATCGAGGACAGCGCGAAGATCGGCTATCCGCCGGCGCGCGTCTGGGGCGTTCCGACGACGGCCCTGTGGGCGTTTCGGATCGGGATCGAAAAGGCAAAGCGGCTTCTCTTCACGGGCGATTGCCTCTCCGGAA
>JBJMQN010000138.1:0-5627 GCA_045802665.1 Myxococcaceae bacterium
GAGAGCGCCAGCGCGCCGGAGCTGTTGGTGTACGAATCCGGTGCCTGGCTCGAGCAACCAACGAGCACCATTGCTGCGACGAGACCGCTGAGCGTGAACTGGAGCCGCATCGCAGCCCTCCCTGAGATTGGACAGCAGCCAGCCTAGCGCAGAGGCAAGGCGAAGTATCACTAAGGGTGATCCGTCGTCCGGCCGATGACTTCGTTCACCCGAGGAGAGAAAGCAGCTGCTCGGGCTTGTCGAAGATGTGCCGAGCCCCAGCGGGCTCCAGCTCCTCCGGCCGAAAGCCCCACGTCACACCCACCCCCACCATCCCCGCGTTGTGGGCGGTGTGAATGTCGATGGCCGTGTCGCCGATGAACGCGCACTGCGGCGGCGGCACGCCCATCGCGCGCGCACACTCCAGCGCAGAGGTGGGATCGGGTTTGCGCGGGATGCCGGCGCGCTCGCCGAAGACAGGCGACAGCGGCCAGCGCGAGAACAGCGCGTCCACCATTCGCCGGGTAGGCACATCCGGCTTGTTCGAGAGCACCGCGACCTTCACGCCCTCCGCCACGAGCCGATCGAGCACCTCCGGGATTCCGTTAAAGGGCGCGCTGTGATCGAGCAGGTGAAGGGCGTAGTGCGCGCGATACGTCTCCAGGATCTCCTGCACCCGGTGACGCCGCTCTTCGCGGAGCGCCTTGCGGATCAGGTTCTCCGCGCCGCCGCCGATGAACTTCGGGTAGTCGCTCAACGGATGGCTCGGCTCGTCGTGAACTTGCAGCGCGTGGTTCACCGACCGGGCGATGTCCTCCAGCGTGTCGGCGAGCGTCCCGTCCAGATCGAAGATGAAGCCTCTGAGCACGGCGCGCGGATCTACAAGGAGGTGGGGGCGCGTCGCCACACCAGCATTTCGCACCGCATTCCGAGTCAATTGCCTAACTCAGCGCCGCATATAGGGATTTTCTTCTTACAGCCTGAGAAGAAACTTCTGAGTGACAGGGGCCGAAAACTGTGGGCAGTAACCTACATAGGCCTCCATGCGCACCCTCGCCCCCACCCTGATCGTCGCTCTCTGCCTCTCCGCTGACGCGTTCGCGGCCCGCTGCCCGAACGACCTTCCGGTGCTCTTCATCGTTCAGGACAAGTCCGGATCGATGAACCAGCCGCCGGATCCGAACGTGCCGACGGATCCGACGAAGTGGGCTTCGGCGGCGGCGGCGGTCCCGCAGCTCGCCTCGCAGTTCGCGAACCGGTTCCGCTTCGGTGTCCACATGTTCCCGGGCGCGACGTCGACCTTCAACTGCACCGTCGGCAGCACCGTGGCGCCCGTTCCGTCCACCGCGGCGCAGGTCGCCAACGTGTACAACGGCGCGACGCCGGGCGGCGGAACTCCGACGGCGGTGAGCCTCGACAACGCGCGGACCTACCTGAACTCGCTGGCGCTGACCGAGCCCGCGTACGTGCTGCTCATCACGGACGGTCTGCCGAACTGCGACATGAGCCTCGATGCGAACACCTGCCAGGCGACGACGCCCGGCTGCGCGAACAACTCCTGCGGCCTCGGCAGCAAAGACTGCCTCGATGACTCCCAGACCCGAGCGGCAGCTCAGCGGCTCCTCGCGGCGGGCTACAAAGTCTACGTCGTCGGCTTCGGAACGCAGGTGACCTCCGGCAACAACAAGGCGGTGCTGGACGGCATCGCGCAGGCCGGCGGCACGGGCTCGAGCTACGCGGTGAACAACCAGTCGAGCCTCACCAACGCGCTCAACCAGATTGGCTACAACGCGACCACGTGCTGCAAGGACGTCTGCACGCAGGGCGCGGCGATGTGCACGGCCTCGGGCCAGGTGCAGAGCTGCCAGATGGATACGACGCTGGGTTGCACCAACTGGGTCACCAACAGCTGCCCGACGCGGTCGTCGTGCACCGGTGGCGCGTGCCAGTCCTGCACGGATCAGTGCACGCTGAATTCCGCTCGCTGCGTGGGCAACACGACCGAGACCTGCGTGGCGGGCCCGGTGGGCTGCACCGTCTGGAAGCAGGGTCAGTCCTGCAGCTCCGGCACCACGTGCAGCAACGGCAACTGCGGCTCCTGCGTGGAGTGCCAGGCGGGCGAGAAGCGCTGCGCGGCGAACGGCACCGAGGAGTGCTTGAGCGATCCGACCACCGGCTGCACGCACTGGCAGGGCGCCTCCTGCGCGCCCGGCACCATCTGCGGCGAGGGCTCGTGCATGTCCTGCACCGGCACCTGCACCGCCGGGATGACCCGCTGCAACGGCTCCGACATCGAGACCTGCGAAGTGGACGCATCAGGCTGCACCGGCTGGAGCAAGTCCGCCACCTGCACCGGCTACTGCAGCAACGGCGCGTGCGGCGTGTGCGCGAACAGCTGCTCGGCGGGGGCGACACGCTGCAACGGCGGCTCGGTGGAGACATGCAACGCGGACGGCAATGGCTGCGGAACGTGGACCCAGACGCAGACCTGCGGCTCGGGCGAGAGCTGCCGCGAGGGCTCGTGCACGGCGTGCGCGGACACCTGCGAGATCGGCGCGAAGCGCTGCACCGGCAGCACGATCGAGGAGTGCTCGGCGTCTCCGTCCGGCTGCTCGTACTGGCGGACCACCGGCGCGTGCGCGGTGGGCTCGTCCTGCGGCGGCGGCGAGTGCCGAGTTCCCTGCACCGGCGAAGAGAGCGCGGCGTGCGACAACGGCGACTCCTGCCAGCAGTTCGACGAGGGCTACTTCTGCGTCCCGGAGAAGGGCCTCGGCGACCCGGCGAAGGTGAAGAAGGGCTGCGGCTGTGGCTCGGTCGACGGGCTCGCGGCGGCGCTCGCGTTCGGCGTGATGGCGGTGCTGACGCGGCGGCGGCGCAGCGCGAGCTGAACGACCCCGCGCCGGATGGATTCGCCCAGGTGCGTGGCCGCGGATGCTCGGCGGGAAGAGGGATACCGCGAGGCGCTCGGCGGTGAGCGGGCCGCGCTGCTGCTGACGGATCCTCCGTACTGCCTGCTGACGCGCCGGCGGAAGGGCGGCGACCTTCGCGACCCGCGCGACCGGAAGATCGATCGCGATCCGGTGGTCCGGTTCGAATCCGTCCGCGACTACCGGGCCTTCACCGCGGACTGGCTGCCGAAGGCAATCGCTCACTGCGCAGCGGGTGCGCCGCTGATCATCTGGACGAACCTGCTCGGCAAAGAGCCGATCCTTCAGGTCGCCCGCGAGCACGGTTACGGCGTGCTGAACGGCGAGTTCATCTGGGGCAAGCGGACGACCGAGAAGAACGCGAACGAGTACCTGCTCCGCGTCTACGAGGTCGCGTTGGTGCTGACGACAGCACCGCTGCCGGAGCTCTCGCCTGCTGATCCGCCGCGCGTGTGGTCCGCGGTGACGGGCTACGACGAAGGCGAAGGCACGCTGACGGGCGATCATCCGCACCACAAGCCGTTCGGATCCGTGGAGGCGCTGGTGCGGCAGTATTCGAAGCCGGGCGAGATCGTGCTCGATCCTTTCGCCGGATCGGGTTCCATTCCGGCGGCGGCGGTGAGGCTTCGTCGCAAAGTGGCGTGCATGGAGCTCAAGCCGGAGTGGGCAGCGCGGGTGACGGAGCGGCTCGCCGCTCTCGACGAAGCTGAGGAGGGACAGTGAACGAGGAAAAAGGACTGAACGAAGCGGTGGTGGGCTTCGTGGTGGGGCTCATGGTGATCGGCGGCGTCGGAGGTCTGGCCGGCTTCTTCTGGGTGAAGCGCACCGAAACCAGAATCCGGCGAGGGTGGAATCTGGTCCCCGTGCTGGTGGCGCGAACGGACCTCTCCGGCGGCACGCAGCTGAAGTTGGACGATCTTGCAGAGGGCGCGATCCCCGAGCAGTTCGTCAACGACAGCGTGATCAAGCAGGCGGACGCGAAGCGCGTGATCGGGCTCACCACGCCGTTCCCGTTGAAGGCGGGGGATCCGATCCGCTGGTCGCTCTTCACGGCGGAGGACCCCGGTCATCGGCGCGAGTTCGACGTGGCGCTGATGTGCAGCAGCGCGGCGCCGCTCGGGGAGACCTACAGCCTGGTCACACAGCTTCGCGATGAGGTTCAGGGAGGTGGCAGATGAGCGCGGAGCGGCTCGGCGGTTTCTTCGTGGCGGCGATCATCTCGCTGCTCGCGGTGGTGGTGACGACGATCCGAAAGACACACGACGCGAAAGCCGGCTGGAACCTGAGGCCGGTGGTCGTGGCGGCCACGGACATTCCGGCGGGTACCGAGCTCACCTTCGACGTGATCTCGCAGCGCAGCGTCCCCGAACAATTCATGAGCCCGTCGTACGTCACGCCGGAGCAGGCCAGCGTCATCGTCGGACGCAAGGTGACCGCGCCGGTCCTCGCTGGCGATCCGCTGCAGTGGTACCTGTTTCTCGGAGGGGAACGGAACGACCGCATCCGCGATTGCACCGTGGACGTTCTGGAGAACCTCGACTCGGACGGCGGAGCGGCCAGGTCGCCACAGGAGCTCGCGCACGCGTACTTCAAGGAGCACGCGAAGTGACCGCGCGCGGTCATCCCTTTTAGATGCGCGCCCTCTGGATCCTGCTGCCGCTGGTGCTGCTCGTGCTGGGCGCGGAGCTCACTGTGTTCTTCTGGAACGCGCACGTCTTCGACGCCTACAGCCACGACTTCGGGACGATGAGTCAGGAGCAGTTCCAGGCGTACAACGATCAGATGGATCGGCTGACGGACATCGGGCGTGCGCTCGCGTTCGTGGTCCTGCCGATCTCGGATGTGGCGCTCCTCATTCAATCCGTTCGCGTGCTGCGGACGGGGCGGCGGACAACCGCGATCGTGTCGCTGGTCGTCGCGCTGGTGATCGCGCTGTTCATCGCGCTGACGCTCATCGCCGCGCAGCTGCCGTCTGGCGGGATGATCGGCTAGCCGACGTAGAGATCCCGCACGAGCTTCGCGACGAGGCCGACGACGACGACCAGCACGACGCGCCGAACGAGCTTGTCCCCGCCTTTGAGCGTCAGGTGCACGCCGACGTTGCCGCCCAGAAACTGCGCGAGCGCCATCGGCAGCGCGATCTTCCAGAGGATCACCCCGCGCAGGCCGAAGATGATCACGGACGCGAGATTCGACGCGAAGTTCACGACCTTCGCGTCCGCCGACGCGTGCGTGAGCGACCGTCCGAGCAGCGCCACGAAGCCCACGATCAGAAACGTCCCGGTGCCGGGCCCGAAGAAGCCGTCGTAGGCGCCGATGCCGAGCGCCATCAGCGGAGCGGCCCACGGCGGCGTCACCGCGAGCACCGCATGCGTCTTCGACGGATTTCGCAGAAACACGAAGAGCGCGGCGGCGAGCAGGAGCGCGATCACCACGACGCGCAGCACCGACGCAGGGACGCTCAACACCAGCGTCGCGCCGACCAACGCACCCGCGAACGACAGCGGAAAGGTGAAGCGCGCGAGCTTTCTGTCCACCCTGCCCGCTCGCCAGAAGCGAAAGAGCGCGGCGGAAGAGCCGAAGACGCTCTGGCCCTTGTTCGTCCCGAGCGCGAAGTGCGGATCCAGCCCCGCGGCGAGCAGCGCAGGCAACGTGATGAGCCCGCCTCCGCCGGCGATCGCATCCACGGTCCCCGCTATGAACGCCGCGAGCATGAGCAGC
>JBJMQN010000139.1:0-13671 GCA_045802665.1 Myxococcaceae bacterium
CGACCGGGTTCTTCAAGCTCGCCGCGCCGTTGATGGCCCCGATGGTGCGGAAGAACATTCAGAAGGATCTCGAGAACCTGAAAGCGCTCGTCGAACGGAGGACGTAGCGCCTTGTAGAGTCCGATGATGCGAACTGGCGGATGCGCGTGCGGAGCGGTGACGTGGCAGCTGAGCGGCGAGCCCACGCCGGTGACGTTCTGCCACTGCTCCAAATGCCGAAGGTGGCACGGGCACGTGGGCGCGTACACCGCCGTGGACCGTCCGGATTTTCGGCTGACAGAACAGCGCGGCTTGAAGTGGTTTCAGGCCGCTCCCACCGTCCGCAAAGGGTTCTGCGGCGAGTGCGGATCGAGTCTGCTCTGGGACGAAGACGGCGAGCCGAAGCTCTCCATCTGCGCGGGAACCTTCGATGCCCCGACGGGTCTGACCCCGAAGGCGCACATCTATCTGGGAAGCAAAGGCGACTACTACGAGGTCCCTGACGACGGCCTCATCCGACGGGAAGAATTCACGCGCTGAGCGCCTACCAGAACCGCCACCACGGCTGCTTCGGACCGGTGGCCAGCGCCAGGGAAGCGGACGCCTCGGCGATCATGCCATCGGACGCGGTGAGGCCCTATGGTCCCTGGGTCAACCTGCTCCCACGATGGAGGCAGCCGCGTTTCGCGCTGGATGAGCGATGCGACAAGCGGCTGTCACCACCGGGCGTCTGACGCTTTACGCGGACTGCTTCCCCTGCTCGGCCGTTGCGGTCACCGGCGCGGGCTCGTTGATCGGCAGCACGGCGACATTCCCGCCACCGGTGCCCGTCGAAGAACCCTTCCGGCCCTTCCAGCGCTCCAGCAGCGCGAGCACCGCCGGGAAGAACACCGTCGTCCCCATGAACGTGGACGCGACACCGAGCACCGCGAGCTCACCGATGGACTGCAATCCCTTGTGGCTCGCGATGAGCAGCGCGCCGTAGCCCGCCGCGTTCGAGATGGTCGCCACGATCGCCGCGAAGCCTGTGTGTCTGACCACGTGGCCCAGCGACCCTGGCCCTTCCTCTTCGTACCGGTGGTACAGGTGCACCGAGTTGTCCACGGCGATGGCGAGCAGGTTCGGTAAGACCACGGCGTTGATGAAGTTCAGCTTGAGCCCGAACAGGTGCATCGCGCCGAACATGCACGTCATGCCGAGGAACAGCGGCACGGCCACCATCACCGTCTTCTTGAACGACCGCAGGCCCACCCAGATCATCAGGAACACGGCGAGCGCCGCGGACCACATGATGTAGGGGCCGTCGCCCTTCACGAGCGACAGGATCTTCGAGGCGATCCGGTTGCCATCCAGGATGTGCACTTCCACCCCGGCGTTGGCGGACGCGTCGTAGACCTCGTCGATCTGGTCAGACCAGCGCTTCAGATCCTTCGAGTCGTACGGATTGGTGGACGGGAACAGCAGCACGAACGTCCCGGTGCCATCCAGCGACTGGAAGCGGCGGCGGAGCTCCAGCGGCAGATCCTTCTCCGTCCACGGCTGCGCCTTCGTCATCTTCTGCAGCGCTTCCACCTTCTTCGCGTTGTCGCCGCTCTTCGCGGACTCGGGCAGATCGTCGAAGACCTTCCCCAGCTTCGCGATCTCCGCCTGCCGCGCGGTCACGTCCGTTGGGATGAGATCGTTCAGCGACGCGACCTTCCAGAACGCGGTCTGATCGCCGTGCTTCGCCTTCTCGGCGACCACGATGTCGGTGACCTTCTGCGCGTCCTGCAGGTTGTTCACGAGGAGGATCGCCGGCGTTATCTGCCCGCCCAGCTCCTTCATGATGTGGTCGTCGAGATCGGTCGCGGGCGAGTTGCCCTTCAGCTTCCGCATGTCCGTCTCGAAGATCTGATCCGCGTCCTGGTACGCCTTGCGAACGAAGTACGCGGAGTACGCGGCAAAGCCGATGATCGCGACGGCGAGCCCCACCAGCGCGGTCGTCGGGACCGGCTTGTAGTTCTTGCGGGCGCCGTGTTCGGCGTGCTGCTCGGGCGGGAGGTGCTTGAGGGGACGGACCTTCTCCGCCACCGCGATGATCGCGGGGCCCATGCCGTACGCGGCGACCAGCGTCAGCAGCACGCCCGCGCCGGCGATCATCCCGAACTGGTTGAACGCGTGGAACTTGGCGAAATAGAGGACGAAGAACGCCGCCGCATTGGTGAAGCCCGAGGTGAGCGCGCCCGAGAACGTGCCCTTCATCGCCTCGGTCATCGCCTCCTTCGCGGGCAGCAGCCGCCGCTCCTCCCAGTACCGCATCGAGAGGTGCACGCCGTATTCGATGCCGAGGCCAATCAGGATCGCCGCGAGGAAGCCGGTGACGATGTTGAGGTAGCCGATCGTCACTTCAGCCACCGCGAACGTCGCCGCGATGCCTAGTACGACGGGCGCGCCAACGACCAGCAGCGCCGAGCCCTTCCGCGTCGCGAAGAAGATGAGCCCAATCGCGATCAGCGCAGAGAGAATGGATGAGCGCGACAGATCCCGCGTCATCACCTGGTTCTCTTCGATGCGGATCCGGAACGGGCCGGTGAAATCCGTGCTGACGCCCGGGAAGTTCTTCTGCACGTTCTCGGCGACGGCGGCGGTGTGATCGAGGAGGTTCTGCGCGAACCGGAGATCTCCCGCGAGCCCGGCGGGCTTCACGAACAGGTACAGCTCCTTGCCGTCCTTGCTCCCGAGATATTCGGACTGCGGAATGTCCGAGCCGTACTTCTTCTCGATCTGCTGGAACGTCAGCGGCTCTTCGTCCGCCAGATCCACGTAGAGCGGGTTCGCCTTCTTCTTCTCGAACTGGATGCGCGCCTGGATGTCCTCGCGCAGGGACTTGAGCTTGTCCGCGGGCAGCAGCAAGAGCGCGCGGTCCCGGAAGAAGCCGATGTCGTAGTGGTACTCGACGTAGCGGACGTCCGGGAGCTTCTCGAGCTCCGGCGCCAACGCCTTGGCGTAGGCCTGCAGCACTTCGGGGTTCGGACCCTTCGCCTGGACGACGAGGTAGCCGTCGCCGCCGGCCTTCTTGGAGACGAGGTTCAGATCCTGAACTTCGCGCGCGTTGTCCGGGAGCAGCTCCAGGAAGGACAGCCGCAGGCCCAGACTGCTGGCCAGATAGAAGCTCGCCCCGCCCAACGCGAGGAACACCAACAGCACCGCGAACGGCTTACGGAACGACAGCTCAACGAACCGGCGAATCAATCCAGCACCCTCGTCTCAGGCAGGAAAAAAGCGGCGCACCCTAGCCCTCCAGCGCGCGAGGGACCAAACGCCTTCATGGGATCAAAAGCTTCCGCGGTGACACCAAAAAAGCCTCTTACCCCTTCTTCCTGCGCCAACTGTTGCTCAGTTGGGCGGCGCACGTTTCGATCCTGCCCGGATTGTGTTTACAGAGGGTTACAGCCGATTCACGAAATCTTGCGCACTCGCGCCATGACTGCGCCATTTCTTGCCTATGTGCATCTGTCTGCACATCCCTATGAAATCACATAACTTTTCCGAATTTCGTGCCTTGACGACGCAGCGCATCGGCCGTTAGAAGCCCGCCCGCCCCTACAAGGAGAGGGCGTACATGGGTGACATCTTCGACAAGTGCAGTTCCTGGAAGGACTACAAGATCGCCAAGGCGACGGGTCTCTACCCGTACTTCCGGCCGATCGATGTCTCCCACGCTGGCACGGAGGTCGAGCTCGAAGGCCGTCGCGTCATCATGGTCGGCTCGAACAACTACCTCGGCCTGTCCGGCGATCCGCGCGTGAAGGAAGCGGCGCTCGCGGCGACGAAGAAGTTCGGCACCACGTGCTCGGGCTCGCGCCTTCTGAACGGCACGCTGTCGATGCACGACGAGCTCGAAGCGAAGCTCGCGAAGTTTTTGAACCGCGAGGCGGCGCTGATCGTCTCCACCGGTTTCCAGACGAACCTGGCCACCATGTCCGCGATCCTCGGGCGGCACGACACGGTGCTCTCCGATCGTCAGAACCATGCGTCGCTGGTGGACGGCATCCGGCTGTCCTTCGGCCGCGAGCTCCGCTTCAAGCACAACGACATGGAAGATCTGGAGAGCAAGCTCCAGAACGTGAACCCCGAGCACGGCAAGATCATCGTGACGGACGGCGTGTTCTCGATGGAGGGCGACCTGTGCAACCTGCCCAAGATCGTGGAGCTCGCGCAGAAGTACAACGCGCGCGTGATGACCGACGACGCGCACGCGATGGGCGTCCTCGGTGAGCACGGCCGCGGCACCTCCGAGTACTTCGGCCTCGAGAAGCAGACCGATCTCGTGATGGGCACGTTCAGCAAGTCGTTCGCTTCGCTGGGCGGCGTCATCGCGGGCCCGTTCGACGTGATCAACTTCATCAAGCACAAGAGCCGCCCGGTCGTCTTCTCCGCGTCGATGACCCCGGCCTCCGTCGCCGCGGCGCTCAAGTCGCTGGAGATCATCGAGACCGAGCCGCAGCGTCGCGCTCGGCTCCTCGACATCGCGGAGAAGATGCACAACGGCTTCCGCGCGATGGGCTTCGACACCGGCGTCTCCGTCACCCCTGTCGTCCCGGTGTTCGTGGGCGATCAGGTGAAGTGCTTCCGCTTCTGGAAGGGTCTGTACGAGGCCGGCATCTTCACCAACCCCGTCATCCCGCCGGCCGTCGAGCCGGGCCACGCGCTGCTCCGCACGAGCTATCAGGCGACGCACACGGACGCGCAGCTGGATCGCGTGCTCGAGACGTTCGAGAAGCTGGGCCGCAAGTTCGGGATCATCCCGGAGACCCGGCCGAGCTCCTACGCGCAGGTGAAGATCGCCCGCCCGGGCACGTTCGTGATGAGCAACGAGGCGACGTCCCGTTGGAAGGCGGCGTCTGCTGGGCTGCTCGCGGACAGCGGCTTCAGCCTCGATCAGATCTCGCGCATGTCGGGCCGCGAAGTGGCGGGTCGGCTGTTCGACGCTGTGGAGACGATCACGTGGCGCGCGGCCAATTTGCAGCCTGAGGATCTCAAGCGACTGTCGTCGGCGCCCATGAAGCTGTGGGAGAAGCGGACGGAGATCCCCGGAATGCTGCTCGAGAAGGGCGCCAACCTGTTCATGAAGAACGGCGCCAATAACCGCGACACCAACTAGCCCAGAAAAGAAAACCGGAGCCACCACCATGGCCGTCGCCGCCGTCAAGAAGCAGGAAGCGCAGGAGCTGCCCCCCGTCGCCACGGATGTGACGATCACGCCGGTGCAGAGCGCAGCGGACCGGGACGCCTTCGTCCTGTTCCCCTACTCGCTCTACAAGGACGATCCGAACTGGGTCCCGCCGCTGCAGATGGAGCGGAAGGATTTTCTGAACCCGAAGAAGAACCCCTGGTTCGAGTTCGGAAAAGTGGAGCTGTTCCTCGCGCGCCGCGGTGGCCAGGTGGTGGGCCGCATCGCAGGGGTGAACGATCCCCGCTACAACGAGTTCCACGGGACCAAGCTCGGCTTCTTCGGAATGTTCGAGTGCATCAACGATCCCGGTGTCGCTCGGGGGCTGTTCGACGCGGCGGCGAGCTGGCTTCGCGCGCAGGGCTTCGCGCAGATGCTGGGGCCGGTGAACTTCTCCACCAACTACGAGTGCAGCGTGCTCGTCGACGGCTTCGACGCGCCGCCGGTGGTGATGATGGCCTACAACCCGCGCTACTACCCGGACCTGTACGAGGCGTGCGGTCTCGGCAAGGCGAAGGATCTCTGGGCGTGGGAGCTGTCGTCGTCGGTGCCGCCGCCGGAGAAGGTGGCGCGCATCGCGGAGAAGATCCGTCAGAAGGAAGGGATCGTCGTCCGGCCGGTGAACATCATGGACTTCGCCGCCGAAGTCCGCCGGATCAAGGACATCTACAACGCCGCGTGGGAGAAGAACTGGGGCTTCGTCCCGTTCACCGAAAAAGAGTTCGACCACATGGCCGGCGAGATGAAGCAGCTCGTTGTCCCAGAGCTCCTGCTCATGGCCGAGGTGAAGGGCGAGCCGGTCGCGTTCAGCATGACCATCCCGGACGCGAACGTGGCGTTCAAAGCGGCGGGCGGACGGCTGACGAACTACGGCCTGCCGATTGGCCTCGTGAAGCTCCTGCTCGCGGCGCGGAAGATCAAGCGGCTGCGGCTCATCACGCTCGGGATCAAAGAGGGTTACCGCAAGCGCGGCATCGACGCAATCCTGTACCTGGACACGCTCAAGAACGCGCGGCGCCTCGGATACACCGGCGGCGAGATCTCCTGGACGCTCGAGGACAACCACCTCGTGAACCGCGCCATCGAGAGCATGGGCGGCCGCAAGTACAAGACCTACCGGATGTACGAGCGGAACACGTAGCCAGTCACCCCACCCGGAGTACCCGGCGAATGCCGAGCGGAGTCACAGGCGTGAGCCAGAACGATCGATCGCGGCACTTCCTCGTCACCGGCGCCTCCGGCTTCGTGGGCGGCAACCTCGTGCGCATGCTCGTGGAGCGTGGCCACAAGGTGACGGCGCTGGTCCGAAAGACCAGCAACAAGAAGGCGCTGGAAGCCCTGGGCGTGACCTTCGCGTACGGGGATCTCGCCACCGGCGAAGGGCTCGACGAGGCCGTCGCGAACGTCGACGTCGTCCTCCATCTCGCCGGAATCACCAAGGCGAGGACGCAGGAGGAGTACCACCGGGGCAACGGCGAAGGGACGAGGCTCCTCGCCGCCGCGGCCGCGCGCCGGAAGAACCCGCCCCGCTTCGTCTTCTGCTCCTCGCTCGCCGCCGCAGGCCCCGCCAGCAAGGGAAGCCCGCGCAACGAAGCCCACGAGCCCGCGCCGGTCTCCACCTATGGCCGGAGCAAGCTCGCCGGTGAAATGGCGGTCCGGCAGTTCGCCGACAAGCTCCCCGCGATCATCGTCCGCCCGCCGATCGTCTATGGCCCCGGCGATGTGACGAACCTTCCGCCGCTCATGCAGATGGGCCGGTTCGGGATCTACGTGAAGCCGGGGCGCAAGGACCGGTTCTTCTCGTTCATCCACGTGGACGATCTCTGCGAGGCGCTGATCCTCGCGTCGTTCAAGGGCAGCACGCTCTCGCCGGACGATCGCAGCAAGGGCGTCTACTTCGTCGCGGATCCGAACGAGTACACCTGGGACGAGTTCTGCCAGGCGATCAGCAAGGCGATGGGCAAGAGCCGCGCGCGCATCCTCCCGATGCCGGAGATCCTCTCAAAGGTCGTGGGAGCGGGCGCGGAGCTCGGCGGGCGGCTCATCGGCGCGGTGCCGATCATGAACCGCGACAAGGCCACCGAGATGCTCTGCGACGCGTGGACCTGCAACGTGGAGCGCGCCACGAACGAGCTCCAGTTCAAGCCGCAGTTCGCGCACGTGGACCACGGCCTTCAGCACACGATGGCGTGGTACCGAAAAGAAGGGATGCTCTAGATGCCTCCCTCGGTCCGCGTCATCGAGAAGCCCGCCGTCGCCCCGCTGCCGCTTACCAGTGACGTCGCCATCTCTCCGGTGCGGACCACGGCCGATCGCGAAGCGTTCATCCGCTTCCAGCTGGACCTGTACAAGGACGACGCGCACTTCGTCCCGCCGATCGTCGCCGAGCGCCGCGACTTTCTGGATGCCACGAAGAACCCCTTCCTCGAGAAGGCGGAGCTGGAGCTGTTCCTCGCGCGGCGGCCGGGCGGGCAGATCGTGGGCCGCATCGCCGCGGTGAACGATCCCTCGTACAACCAGTTCCACAACACCGACTACGTCTTCTTCGGGATGTTCGACGCGCTGAACGATCCGGGCGTGGCGAACGCGCTCTTCGACGCGGTGGCGAGCTGGGGCCGGGCGCGGAACATGAAGGCCATGTTCGGCCCGGTGAACCTCTCGACGAACCACGACTGCGGCCTGCTCGTCGACGGGTTCGATTTTCCGCCCGCGATGATGATGCCGTACAACCTGCGCTACTACGGCAAGCTCTTCGAGGGCGCGGGCTTCAAGAAGCTGAAGGATCTCTTCAGCTACGAGCTGTCGACGTCCGTGGCCCCTCCCGAGCGCGTCGTCCGCCTCGCCGAGAAAGTCCGGCAGGACGGCGTGCGTGTACGGCCGCTGGACATGAAGCAGGTGGGCGAAGAGCGCCGCCGCATCAAGAGCATCTACAACGCGATGCTGGAGCGGAACGACATCGCCTTCGTGCCGATGACGGACGAAGAGTTCGACATCGTCGCCAACCGCATGCTGCCGCTGGTGCAGGTGCGCCCGGAGCTGTGCCTGATCGCGGAGGTGAAGGACGAGCCCGTCGCGTTCTCGCTGACGCTGCCGGACGCGAACATCGCGGTGAAGGCCGCGAACGGAAGTCTGACGTCCTTCGGGCTGCCGGTGGGTCTCTTGAAGATGGCCTGGGCGGCGCGAAGCATCGATCGGCTTCGGGTGCTGCTGCTCGGGATCAAGCCGGGTTATCGGCGCCGCGGAATCGACGCCCTGCTCTTCCTGGAGACCATGAAGGCCGCGCGCGAGCTCGGCTATTCAGGCGGTGAGATCGGCTGGACCACCGAGGACAACGATCTCATCAACCGCGCCATCGAGAGCATGGGCGCAAGAAAGTACAAGACATACCGGCTGTTCACGCGGCCGCTCTAGTCCCGTGATCCGACGCATCGCGCTCCCGTTCGTGTTCGCGGCCGTGGGCATCGTTCCCTTCGACTGGGCGAGCGGGACGTTCGTCAGCCGGGAGTTCTCATTCGAAGGTCACGGGGCGGAGTTCGCGTGGATCTTCGCGCTGGTGATCGCGTTTGTGCTGTCCGGTGCGGTGGGTCCCTTCGCCGCGCTCGGGCTCGCTTCGATCGTCAGGCCGGCCGGGGCGGGCCTTCGCTTGTTCCGTGGCTACGTCCTCTCCGCTGGGATTTCGCAGGTCGCGCTGTTCGCTTCGCTCGTGGTCTACATCGGCGGCGCTGCTGCCGGTTCAGTGCATGAACGGATGATGGACGGGACGCCGTCGACGATCCCCGACTGGGTGGCCGCGCTGTTCATTGCCCACGCCGCGGTGGTGTCCGTGGGGGTGGCCGGCGTTGTCAGTCGAGGACGACCGGCGGGCCTCACCGAACGAGGCAGTACACGGTGACGTGGAGTCGCTGCAGGACTCTCTGCACGGAGCTGGATCCGGTCGCTACTTCTGCCCGCTCCCGCCAACCGCCTGGCCATTCTGCTTCTCGAGCTGTTCCTTCTTGTTCTTCAGCGTCGTGAGCAGGCCGTCGTAGCCCTTGTCGGCGATGAGCTTGCGGAACTGGCCTCGATAGGTCTCCACCAGTGAGACCTCGTCGGTGACGACGTCGTAGATCTTCCAGCCGGCCTTGGGGTCCGCTCGGAAGAGCTTGTAGTCCACGGGGATCTTGTCCTGCTTCACGGCGATGGTCGTCGGGACCGTGGCTTCGTTGCCTTCGACCTTCTCCGCGCCGTACTGCACGTCCGCCTTGCCCTGACCAATCGCCTTCTGCGCGTAGGAGGCCCGGAGCAGGCCCTTCATCGTCGCCGCGAAGTCGTCCTGCTGCTTCTTGTTGAGCTTGTCCCAGTCCTTGCCCAGCGCGCGCTTGGCGAGCTCCGAGAAGTCCACGAAACCATCCACCGTGGTGGCGAGCTGCTCGACCGTGGCGCCCTTCTGCGCGAGCACCTTCTGCACCGCGGCGTTGCCGTCCTTCACCACCTGCGTGGGCGTGGCGGGAGCGGCGGCGAGCAGCACGACGGTGGCGAGCGAAGCGAACATTCAAATCTCCGGGAGGTTTTCAGCGGACGCCTGATAGTGCCCTCAGCCTCTCTGACGCAAGCTGGGGACGGACCAAACCGGCCGTTATTCAGCGCTCTTCCGAACCGCGGCGGGCTGGTCCACCCGCATGCCCACCGCCCTGCTGAGCGCGCGGATACCCAGGGCGCTGTCGTGCCACGCCTGCAGCTTGTCGTTCGACGCCATCGCCAGCGCGGTGAACGAATCCACGAGCTCGCGAGTGTCGCCCGTACCGACCTCGAAGTTCGCGTACGCCGCCGTCGCCCATCGCCTTGCGCTCCGCTCTGCCTCCGCGAGGCTCTTCGCGCGGAGCAGCGCGTTCTGCAGATCGCCGTAAATCTGTTGAAGCTCGAGCCGCATGCCGGCTTCGATTTCACCCTGCTGCGCCCGCATCTTGTCGAGGTTGCCTTGGGCCTCTTCGACCACGGCCATCTTCATCGGGATGTCGAAGGTCGCGTGCATCACCAGCGCCACGCCGCCAGAGAGATCGTTGTAGGGGTCGTACGCGAACGGCGAGAGCTGCCTCGTGGACGAGGTCGTGTAGCGCCACCGGAAGAAGCCGAGGAGTCCGAAGTCCGGGAGGTACTGCCGCTGCCGGATGAAGACCTCTTTCTCGCGCGCGGTGACCCCCGCCGCGATTGCCTTCAGCTCCGGCCGGTTCTCCCGAGCGAGGTCCACGTACTTGTCGATCGGCAAAAGCTCGAACGTCGGCGCCTCGAGATCCTGCGCTTCGACCTCCACGGGCTCGCCCGGCTTCGCGCCCGAGAGCAGCCGAATCGCCGCGGTCGCGAGCTGCAGCCCCGAGTCCGCGCTCGCCTGCTTCGCCTCCAGCTGCTTGCGGAAGAATGAAACCTTGTACGTGTCGATCTTGCTGACCTGCGTCGACTCCTGCGCCACGAGCTGATCGATAAGCTTCGACGCGTCATCGAGCCGGGTGGCGGTCTCCTTCAGCCCTTCTTTGCCCATGCGCGCGAGCTGGTAGCCATAGAACGCCCGTGCAGCGTCGTAGGCCGCTTCGTCCTGTGCCCGCTTTTTGAGCTGTTCACCGGCGATCGGCCCCTGCTCGCCCGCCTCGCGCAGCGCGCCCAACTTTCCGAACGTGTAGAGCGGGAGCAGCGCGTTCGCCTCCGCGCCCACCATCCAGCCCACGGTCCCGAAGTTCGCGTCGTACATCTTCGTCGCTTCGGTGAGCGGCGGTCCGCCGAGGCCGTCATTTCGGGCTTCTGGAGTCGGGCCCGCGGTGATCAGCGTGGACTCGAACTTGGGGAACCACGCCCACTTCGCCTGCGAATACTTCGCCTCGAAGACGCGCAGGTCGGCTTCGGCCTCCTTCACGCGCACATCGTTCGTCCGAGCGAGCTCCACCAGCTTTTCCAGCGTCAGTGGCTCCGCCGCCAGGCTCAGGGTCGGGAATCCTGCGACGAGCAGCGCACAGATGGCGGGGGACAGTCTCAAACGGCCGGGCAAGATGCCCGAACCCCTGAATGAATTGAAGGAAAAGCTCGGCCGTCTGCGCACTGGTAGTGTTGCGAAACGTGCTCTTGAAGGGAGTGCCCAAATGACCCTCCGAACGCTGTCCGTTGCCGCCCTGCTGCTCGCCGCTGCGCCCGGTCTCGCCGCTGACAAGGCTGCCGCCGCGCCTGCGAAAAAGGGCAAGTCCGCGCCCAGCATGAAGGGTGAGCTCACGCTGCCGAAGTTCGAGGCGCTCCCCACCGGCGACGGCATCGACAAACCGAAGGCAGAGAAGATGGGCGAGCTGAAGGAGGGCGTGGGCGACGCCACCTACGACGTCGTGAAGGTGCAGCACGGCAAGAGCTTCATGCGGTCACCCTCAGGCGCGACGCCGATGGGCGGAGAGCTCACCGAGATCCCGCTCACCGGAAATCCGCCGTCCACCGACAAGTTCACGACGAACATCCGCGTGCACAGCAAGGCCCGGAACAACGTCCCGATCGAAGTGGCGATCGTGGATCCGCGTGGCGATACGGTGATGAGCTCCGAGGGCCAGGTCGTCTTCCACGGCAGCAAGCAGGACGACGTGGACTACCAGATCGACTGGGACCCGACGCCGCTGCGCGGGGGTGGCGATTACAAGGTGCTCGTGCGACTGGCCAACGAAGTGAAGGGCACCTTCCCCCTCAAGATTGTTGAGCGGAAGTAGCTCATTCAGTTTCGGGTGGCGTGGGCTCGCGGTTGTTAGAAGATGCGCAGCCCTATGCCCAACTCAGATCGCGTCAAGCAGATCCTCTCCTGGTATCCGTCCGACAGCCCGGGCGTGCTGAGCAACCTCGCTCGGCTGCTGAACACCGGCACGCTGGCTGGCACCGGCAAGATGGTGATCCTCCCGGTGGACCAGGGCTTCGAGCACGGCCCTGCAAGATCGTTCCAGCCGAACCCGGCCGGCTACGATCCCGACTACCACATCAGCCTCGCCATCGAGTCGGGGTGCAATGCGTACGCGGCGCCGCTCGGGTTCCTGGAGGCGGTGGCTGGCAAGTTCGCCGGTGAGATCCCGCTCATCCTGAAGCTCAACAACTCCGACACGCTGCCGAAGATGGACCAGCCCATCTCCGCGGTGACCTCCACCGTGAAGGACGCGGTCCGGCTCGGGTGCACGGCCGTCGGCTACACGATCTATCCGGGCTCGGGGCAGCGGAACCGGATGTACGAAGATCTCCGCGAGATCATCGCCGAGGCGAAGGACGCGGGGCTCCCGACGGTGCTCTGGGCGTATCCGCGCGGCGCGGGGCTGTCGAAGGACGGCGAGACCGCGACGGACGTCTGCGCGTACGCGGCGCAGATCGCCGCTCAGCTCGGCGCGCACGTGATCAAGGTGAAGCCGCCCAAGGATCACGTCGAGCAGCCCGAGGCGAAGAAGGTCTTCGAGAAGTACAACATCCCGACCAAGTCGATGTCGGACCGCGTGCGGCACGTCATCCAGTCCGCGTTCAACGGCAAGCGCATCGTGATCTTCTCCGGCGGCGAGGCGAAGGGCACGGACGAGCTGCTCGACGAGGTGAAGCAGATGGCGCAGGGCGGCGCGTTCGGTTCGATCATGGGCCGGAACGCGTTCCAGCGTCCGAAGGATGAGGCGCTCAAGCTGCTCCGCGACGTGATGAACATCTTCAAGACCGGCGGGAAGTAGCTCGCTCGCAAGACTTCGGAGCCCGGGTCCTCGTCGTGGGGCCCCGGGCTCTGTGCTTTTCGGCGTAACGTCCGAACGATGAAGTGGCGGGTCTTCTGGATCGGGCTTGCGGCGCTCGTCGCCGGGTTCGGTGCGCTGGCGGCGCTCACGCGCGTGGGCCCGACGCCGGATCCCCGAGTGCTGACGTGCGAGGAGTTCGAAGAGGAGCGCCCGACGCAGGGCTACTTCCAGCTCGTGGACTGCGAGCCGGATCTCGCCCGCAGCTCGTTCCTTGCGGTGAAGCACTCCGGGATCGTCGGGACCGTGCTGGATGTGACGCGAGGACCGGGCGTGAAGCACGTGCTCGTTCCGCTGCGTTCAGTGACGGCGCCGAAAGATCAGCCCGCGGCGGTCGTGCTCGCGGTGAGCGATCCGGCGTTCATTTCAGACTTTCGTCAGCTCGCCGCCGAGGAGCTGCACCCGGATGCCCACGCGTTGTTCGGGCAGAACGACGACTCGAGGCTCGCGCGGTGGGCGGCGCGGACCGTGTTCACCGGAACGCTGGGCTGGTCACCCGAGTACGGCGACACGTATGTCGAGCTCGGCGACGCGATCCTGCCGGGCGCGATGGTGATGGAGCTCGACCGCGCGCCCCGGCCCACCTTCACGCCGGGGATGCTGGTGCTGGGCATGATCGTGCTCGCGGGGCTGATTGCAGTTGGCCGAAGAATTCGAAGCGGCGTGCGTCAGTGGCGCGCGACAGAGGTGGACCATCCCGCGCTCAAGCTCGGCGAGCTGGAGGAGCTA
>JBJMQN010000140.1:0-6374 GCA_045802665.1 Myxococcaceae bacterium
CTGTCACGCCGCGCACGCAGCAACTCATCGATGCGCTCAACGCCTTCGTGATCGCGGAGGGCGGACGCATCTACCTGACGAAGGACGCGTTCACGCGCGCGGAGGACTTCCGGAAGATGGAGCCGCGGCTGGAGCAGTTCCTCTCGGTGCGGCGGAAGTGGGACCCGGAAGCGAAGATCCGAAGCGCGCAGTCCGTGCGCATGCTGGGGGATGGATGAAGGCGGTGATCGTCGGGGGCACGAAGGGCATGGGGCGCGCGCTGGCGAGGATCCTATCGGAACGCGGCGATCAGCTCTTTCTGCTCGGGCGCGACGAGGAGGAGCTGAAAAAGAGCGCGGCGGATCTCGGCGCGCGCGGCGGGAGCACGACGCCGGGCCACGGGGTGGTCGATCTGGAGGCGCCCGAAGGCTTCGACAAAGCATTGGACGAGGCTGACAATGCATTGACAGGCGGTTTCGACCTCTTCGTCGTCACCGCGGCCTTGTTCGGTCAGCAGGAAAGGCTGGAGAGCGACGAGGCATTTCTCCACCGGCTCTTGACGGTGAACTTCGCGAACACGGTGCTGCTCGCGGAGAAGGCACGGAAGCGGATGCTCTCTCGCGGCGGCGGGACGCTGTGCCTGTTCAGCAGCGTGGCCGGAGATCGGGGCAGAAAGCCGGTGGTGCTCTATGGATCCACCAAGGCCGGGATCTCCGCGTACTGCGAGGGGCTGGACCACAAGTACCGCGCGCAGGGACTTCGGACCGTGTGCGTGAAGCCGGGGTTCGTGAAGACCGGGATGACCGAAGGGCTGAAGCCGCCGCCGTTCGCGGGCGAGCCGGATCAGGTGGCGCGCCGCGTGGCGAAGGCCATCGACGCGGGCAAGCCGGTGGTCTACGCGCCGCCGATGTGGTGGCTGGTGATGACCGTCATCCGGAGCCTGCCGCGGTTCGTCATGAGGAAGCTCAGCTTCTGATCCGCGTGCATTCCCGCTGACGCTGGTTATCAGTGGATCCAATGGACCTGGGGCTGGTGTCGGCGCTGGAGCTTCGAACCGTGCTGGTGAGCGGAGATCCGCTGGCGCGAGGCGGACTTGCGCAGCTCCTCACCTCGCAACCGGGCATCTCGCTGACAGCGCAGACCGGCGCAGAGGATGACCTGTCGGAGCTCCGCGACGGGACGGATGTGCTGGTGTGGGACACCGGCGTCGAACCGCGCCACGGCATCGATCGGATGAAGGAGTGGACCGGGCTGCAGATCCCCACAGTCGCGCTGCTTCCGGATGAGCGTTCTGCCTCTGACGCGCACGCTGCGGGCGCCCGGGGGCTGCTTTTGAGAACGGTGGAGGGCGCTCGGCTTGCTGCCGCGGTGCGAGCGGTCTCGTTGGGCCTCGTCGTGCTCGATGACGCGTTCAGCGCGGCGCTCCCGGGAGTGCGGGCGCTCGCTCCGGCGGCTGGTTCGGAGACGCTGACGCCGCGCGAGATGCAGGTGCTGCACAAGCTCGCGGGCGGGATGTCGAACAAGGAGATCGCGTCTGCGCTCGACATCTCCGAGCACACCGCGAAGTTCCACGTGAACGCGGTGATGCAGAAGCTCGGCGTGCAGAACCGCACCGAAGCGGTGGTGCGCGCGGTGCGCTCCGGGCTGCTCACGCTGTAGCCCTACCCGTTCGGGCAGGTCGCGCCCTCCCCTTCCTCCGGATGTGGCGGATTTCGGGGCGCAGTACCTCTGGGTCATGAACCCAGCACAACTCTCCGAATCGTTCGCGTCGCTCGTCTCTCAAAACGGCAACTCCGTCCTCCGCATCGAAGCGCGCAGACGCTGGCCCGCATCCGGCGTCGTGTGGTCCGCGGACGGCCTGATCGTCACCACGCACCACGCAGTCGAGTTCGACGAGGACATCGAGGTCGGGCTGCCGGATGGCGGCACCGTCTCGGCGGCCCTCGTGGGGCGCGATCCGTCGACAGACCTCGCCCTGCTCCGCGCTGACAGCAAGAGCCTCACCCCCGCGCAGTTCGGCGGACTCGATGCGCTGAAGGTCGGCAACCTGGTGCTCGCGTTGGCGCGGCCCGGGCGAAGCGTGCGCGCGACGCTGGGGATCGTCTCCGCGCTCGGCTCTGAAGAGTGGCGCACGTGGTCCGGCGGCAAGATCGAGCGCTACCTCCAGCCCGACGTCTCGGCGTATCCCGGCTTCTCCGGCGGGGCGCTGGTGGATTCAAACGGCAAAGTGCTCGGCGTGAACTCGTGGGGGCTGATGCGCGGGCATCCGGTCACGATTCCCACCGCGACGCTCAAGCGCGTCGTCGACACGCTGCTGAGCCACGGACAGGTGCGGCGCGGCTGGCTCGGCGTCTCCACGCAGCCGGTGCGCCTGCCGGGCGGTGAAGCGCGAGGACTGCTCGTCTCTGGAGTGGCGAACGACAGCCCGGCGTCGAAGGCGGGGCTTCTGCTCGGAGATGTGATCACCGAGTTCGACGGACAGAAAGTGGAGGGCCTGGACGAGCTCCTCGCGCTCCTCGACGAAGAGCGGATCGGCAAGGAAGTGGCCGTGAAGATCCTCCGCGCCGGAAACGCGCAGGAGCTGAAGCTCACCGTCAGCGCGAGGAAATAAGTCATGGGACTGCTCAGCACCTTCAGCAACGAGCTCGTTGAACTGGCCGCGAAGACGTCGCCCTCCGTCGTCGGCGTCGAGCACCGCTTCGGACATGGCACGGGTCTCGTCCTCGCGAATGACGGGTACGTGCTCACGAACGCGCACGTCGTCGCGCGCGGAGATCGCAAAGCGCGCAGCGTGGGGATCAAGGCGAAGGGCCGGACCGACATGAAGGCCGAGGTCGTGGGCTACGATCACCGGACGGATCTCGCGGTGCTGCGCGCGGAGGGAAAAGATCTGCCAGAGCTTCCGCTCGCGGATTCGCGGCGGCTCAAGGTCGGGCAGATCGTCGTCGCGATTGGCAATCCGCTCTGGTTCGACCGGTCGGTGAGCCTCGGCGTGGTCAGCGCGTTGGACCGGAGCCTGCCGTCTTCACAGGGCGGCGGGCTGCTCGAAGGTTTGATTCAGACCGACGCGGCGATCAACCCGGGCAATTCGGGCGGGCCGCTGGTGGACACGGATGGCGCGGTGGTTGGAATCAACACGGCGATCATTCCTTACGCGCAGGGCATCGGCTTCGCGATCCCGGCGCACACCGCGGCGTGGGTGACGGCGGTGCTGATCAAGAAGGGTGAGATCCGCAGGCCGTATCTGGGCGTCGCGGCGATCGGCGAGGACATGAGCATCGAGCTCGTGCGCGACCTCGGCCAGCACCGAGCGGTGCGGATCATCCAGGTCGGCGACGACACGCCCGCGGCGATCGCCGGGCTGCGGCGCGGAGATCTGCTCCTCACGGCGAACGGCGCGCCGGTGCTGAGCGTGGACGACCTCCAGCGGGAGATGGTGCTCTCCGGAAAGATCGAGCTCCACATCGAAGTGCTGCGCGGAGAGAAGAAACACCAGCTCGCCGCGAAGCCGTCGTTCGAGAAGGAAAAGGTCGCGGCCTAGCCGAGGCCTAGCCGCCGAGCCGGAATCGCCCCACGAGCGGCGTGTGATCCGACAGGCCGTTGAACTTGTTCTCGGGGTGATCGATCGGGTGGGTGTCCTTCAAATCCACCCACTCGCACGGTCCCCCCGAGAACAGGTGATCGAGGTGCATCCGCAGCCGCATGAAGCCCGCGGTGGGAAACGCGCGGCTGATTTTGGGATCGATCTGCTTCAGGTGCGCCTGCGCGCAGACGAGCTTCGCCTCCTGCGTGAGGTACTCGAACACCGGCGAGCCGGGCGGTGAGTTGAAGTCGCCGCAGACGACGAAGGGCTCTTCCTTCGCGTGCGTTTTCACGAACGAGGCGAGCGTCGCCGCTTCCCTCACCTGATTCGCGCCGAAGCCCATCTTCTCTTTCTGAGACCAGAACTGCTTCGCGAACGGGGTGGGCAGCGACAGGTGCGTGTTGAAGACGTGGAGCGCCCTGCCCTCTTTCGTCGTGACGCGCATGTGCGCGCAGATGCGGCTCTGCTTGCGGTCTTTGAAGCGTTCGACGTGGTGGTGCGTGATGTGGTGCGGCGAGTCCACGTTGTGGCCTTCGACCTTGAGCGTGTTGCGGTTCACCAGGATCGCGAGGCCGGTCGTGTAGAGCGGCTGGTTGCCGAGGCGGTACGCGTGCGCTCGGAAGTAGAAGGCGTCGTACGGCACCTCCTCACCCATCGAGCGATGCACGGACTCCAGCTCGCCCATGAAATCTTCGAGCTGCGTCTGCTTCGGCACGGACTTCTTGAGCGCGATCTTGCTGCGGAGGGAGACCGTCTCCACCTCCTGCAGACAGATGATGTCTGCGCGCGGCTTCAGATCCGAGAGGCGCGTCGCGATCGCCATCTTGGACGTACGCGTGCTCGCCAGCCCCCGCAGCGCGTGGCCGAAGTAACGGACGTTGTAGCTGACGATTCGAAGCGGCGAGGACATCTGCTCTTACGCCAACGCTCGGCTCAGCTTCCTGCGTCCATCGCCATGTCGGTCGTGCTGCTCTCGGTCGACAGGCGCTCCAGGTCGTACCGCTCCACACCGGGCGGGCGGGCGACCTCGACGAGGGTGTAGGGATCCAGCAGCTGCTTCTTCACGGGCAGCACGAGGATTCCGTTCGCGTCGCTGATGGCGGTGACCCGCATCGGGGCCGAGCCCACGCTCACCGGCACATTCGCCAGCGGCTCGCCGGTCGCGCCGTTGGTGATGCGGACGCGGATCTCCTTCTGACCGGCCGCGCTGCCAACGAGGTCGCGGTAGTAGGGGCGGTGGACGCAGCCGGCGACGAGAAGAGAAGCGGCGACGGCGAGGAGGACGCTGGTGAGCAATCTCATGGCGCGGCGCTTCTAGACCCATCTAGCGTCGGGCGTCCATCGAATGAAAACGACCCCCTGGCCTCAGAATGCGCGTTGGCAGAGCGAGAACGGAGCGCCTGTTCCCGAAGCGCTCTCGATCGTGGATGACTCCACCTCGGCGGACGTGGCGCTCGCGATGGTTCGCAACGGCGAGACGGCGCTGTATCGCGGCGATTATCGGAACGCGCGGCAGCTTCTGGACGCGATGTCGCGCCGGCTCCTGAAACAACGGCCGAACGTGCGCAGCAAAGAATTGCGAGATCACTTCTTCGCGGAGCGGCAGGCGAAGGCGCGGGAGGCGGAGCTCCTCGGGCGGCTGGTGGTGGAGGTGGACGCGGCGGGGCGCGTCTCAGCGGACAGCGGTCCGGACGTGAAAGATGCGGTGGAGGCCGCGTGGGGACCGCTACAGGGCGCGACGGTTGTTGCGCTTCGAGAGCTGCTGGGAGTGATTGGCGCTCACGAGTGGCGCCGGAACGGAATCGAGGTTCCCGCGATCGGCGGCAGGATCTCTCCGCACTACGGCGTGTTCGGCCCGATCCGGCAGGAATACGTCGACCTCGTCGCGCGAGCGCCAGCGCTGAATGGAAAGATCGCCTTCGACGTGGGCACCGGGACAGGCGTGTTGGCGATCCTGCTCGCGAAGAAGGGTGCGTCGCGAGTGGTTGCGACCGACCTCGATCCGCGCGCGGTGAGGAACGCTCGCGAGAGCATCGAGCAGCACGGGGTGCAGAAGATCGTCTCGGTGGAGGAGCGCGATCTGCTGCCCGAGGGCACGGCGGACGTGATCGTCTTCAACCCACCGTGGCTCCCTGCGAAGCCGCAGACGTCCGTCGACCGGGCGATCTACGACGAGGGCGGCGCGACCGTGAAACGGTTCCTCGCGGAGGCGAAAGCGCACCTCGAGCCGGACGGCGAAGTCTGGCTGGTCATCTCGGATCTCGCGGAACGGATCGGCATCCGGAGGCCTGCGCTGCTGGAGGAGCTCTGGAAGAAGGGCGGACTGAAGCTCCTCTCGCGGACGGAGATGAGCGCGCGTCATCCGAGAGCGAAAGACGAGGAGGATCCGCTGCACGAAGCGCGAGCGGCGGAGGTGACGTCGCTGTACCGGCTTGGCGTCTAGCGGTTGTCAGCGATGGCGGCGCTTTTTTCCCTCTGCCACCTCACGCACCGTGTCCGCCCAGATCCCAGACGAGCGCGCTTCAGCGGAAAGCCCCTCTTCCAGCGATGGGCCGTCCGAGAGCATCCACATCGAACGATCCAGAAGCTTTCGTTCGAGCGCGAGCTCTTCCATGAGCTCGGACGCCTGCGCGTCGTCGAGACCGCACGCGAGCAGGAACGCCTCGCGATCCGCATCGCTCACCTGAAGCTCCGCGAAGAGCGCGGCCTCCGCGTGCGAGCGCTCCTCTGCACTGACGCTGATTCCCAGTTCGCGCGCCCAACCTGCGAGGAGCTTTCGCCTGAGGCCCGCGTCGGTCATCTCGCGAATGTC
>JBJMQN010000141.1:0-2501 GCA_045802665.1 Myxococcaceae bacterium
CCCACGCCAGCGCCGAGATCCGTCGTCTCCGCGCCGTACGCGTAGAGGCCCGACGCGGACGCAATGAAGCCGTTGCCACCCGGCGCACCGGCGGAGACGGCGACGTGCCCATCCGCCAGCGACAACGAGCCCGCCATTCCGGAGAGCTCGACGTTGCGATGCGCTTCGAGCCGATCTCGTGGCACCACGTTGATCACCGCGAAGAACGCGCCGCTGCCGTACAGCGCGGAGCCGGGACCGCGCACGACTTCGATGCGTTCGATCTCGCTCAGGTCCGCGGTGAGATCTCTCCCGGCGTAACCCTGTCCCGCCCACACGTCGTTCATCGCGTGGCCGTCCCAGAGCACGAGCACGCGTGTGTTCAAATCGCCCGGCGGAGAGAAGCCGCGCACGCCGAGGTATTGGTACTGCCGGTCGTACGACAGGTACACGCCGCGCACCGCCTGCAGCGCATCCGCGACGGTGGTGTAGCCGAACGCGCGCAGCTCTTCGGCCGAGATGACGGTGGTGGACGCAGGCGCTTCGTCGACCGAGAGCAGCCGCTTCGATGCTGCCTGCACAGGCGGTGGCGCGTAGCGGAGCTCGACCGTCAGCTTCGACTCGCTGTCGCGCGCGATGTGCACCTTCTCGACCTGTGGGCGGAGATCTCCGTAGGTGAGCTCCACCGTGTGATCGCCTTCGGTCAGCGTGAGCACGGTGGGCGTGAAGCCGGAGTCCCTGCCGTCCACCCGGATGAGCGCGTCCTGATGGTTCGCGGTGACGATCAACTTTCCAGTGGGCGCCGTCTCCGCGGCGAGCTGAGCGTCCAGGGTGCTCGTCTTCTCCGCCGCGACCTCAATCAGAAACTGCTGCGTCGCGTGGCGTTCGGCGCTCACGATGAGCAGGTGTCGTCCCGGAGGAAGCGAGAGCTCTCCCGGAACCGTCGCGAGGACCGGACCGTCCGGACGATCGCGAACCACCGCGCCAGCGGTGCCCGACAGCGCGACCTTGCCGACGATGAGGCTCAGCGTGAACGCCTGCGCCGTCTCTTTTCCCTTCGCGAGGACCACCGACTGCTCCGCGGGATGGAAGCCCTCCTTCTTCACGAGGAGCAGCTGCTTTCCCGGCGGAAGCGCGAGTGACAGCGGCGTGCGGCCGCGCGAGCCGAGATCCTCGCGGTTCACGAACACGTCCGCGCCCGTTGGCTCCGACGTCACCTTCACCAACGCGACGCGCGGGCGAATCCGGGCGAGCGACTTCTGCACATCCGCCCTGTCCTCCGCCGGGAGATCCGTCTGCAGCAGGTCGTTGAAGTACCGGTACGCCTCGTCGAACTTCTCCAGCGCCTCGTAGCAACGCGCGATGTTGAAGAGCACGTTCTTGTTGGGAACGAGCCGGTAGCTCACGAAGTAGTTGCGCAGCGCCTCGTTGAAGTTGCCCTTGGTGAACGCGTCGTTGCCGAGCGTGAACGCGAGATCCGCTTCATCCGCGGTGTTGTCTGCGAAGGCAGGGACGCTGATCAGCAGGAGCGCGGCGAGGAAGGCGAATTTCACTGCGCCGCGTTTTATCAGCGCCCTGTCTTGATGCCGAGGTTCGGCGGCGGGTTCTTTTTCGCCACCGCGTGCTTCTTGAGCTGGACGACGAGCGCCGGCCCATCTGCCTTGCTGAGCATCGCCTCGTGCGCCTCGAAGCCGTCGAGCGAGAGCTTCGCCAGCACCCTCGCTCCGTCACCGGGCACGGCGACATCCAGCGGCGTCACGCCGAGCAGCCTGCCGCCGATGTTCACGCTGGCGCCGGCAGGGTCGGAACGCAGCTGCACGAGCACGTCCTTCACTTCCGGCGGAGGATCGTTGTGCGGCGTCTCGACGATGATCGGATCCTTCTTCGCGGGAGGCGGCTGCACGATCGCGATCGGATCCTTCTTCGGCTCTTCGGGAGGCTTGCGAAGCATCAGCGGCACCGCGATGCCTATGGCGATCAACGCCACCGCCGCGCCCGCGATCGCCGCGATCTTCCCGAAGCTCCGCGAACCCGGCGCCGTCAGCGCGATCGTCTCGTGGCGCGACTCGTTGGTCGGCAGCGCCGAATCCACCGAAGCCTGATTCTTCGATCTGCCCGACACCGACTTGCCGTCCACCTTCGGCGCCGAGACCGCGGGCAGCGAGTTGGAGGGGCGGCTCACCGGCGTGCTGCCGGGTTCGATGTTCGCGCTGGGGGCGAGCTCATCCAGCACGGCGGGGTCCGCTTCGCGCTCGATGCGTTCCGCGTAGATCTGCTGCATCCACGCGGAGAGGTGCGCGCTGGAGGCGGGGATGGAGTGCGAGATGAGGAGGTTTTCGATCGCGAGGCGGAACTCTGCGGCGTCCCGGTAGCGATCCTGCGCCTTCGGTGCGAGCGCCTTCAGGACCACTTCGTCGATCGCCGGCGGCACTTCCGGATTGAGCGAGCTCGGCTTCGGGACGAGGCAGTCCTTCACGAGCCGCAGCGTGTGCATGTCGGACTCGCCCTTGAACAGGCGCTGC
>JBJMQN010000142.1:0-6430 GCA_045802665.1 Myxococcaceae bacterium
CGCGCAGGACAAGGCGGTCGCCGACGAGGTGCTCACCTGGAACCGGCTCACCCGGACCTTCGTGCTGGGCCGTTCGCGCGAGGTCGAGGTGCCGCTCACGCTCGCGATGGAGCGGGTCTCGCTCCGGCCGCCCGACGGGATCGAAGCGGACGGCCAGTACCGGATCGAGGTGAAGGCGGCGCTGCAGGTGGTGACGCCGCAGAGCCTGGGCAAGGTCGCGGCGTGGCTGGCGGGGAAGACCCGCGACGGTGACGACGCGTCGAAGCTCTCCGGGTTGATGCTGAACGCGGTGGCCGAGGACCTGACGCGGAGCGCGACCTGCAGCTGCGAACCGACCCGGCCTACGCCTTGAGCAGCAGATCCCGCCCGCCGTCGGCGATGAACTGGACCGCGATCGCTCCCAGCAACAGGCCCATCACGCGCTCCAGCACGGCGAGGCCGGAGCTGCCGAGCACCCGCTGCACCAGGGCGGCGCCGCGCAGGATCGCGTAGCTGATCCCGAAGGTGATCACGATCGAGATCACCACCGGAATCGCGACCACGAACGCGTTCGGACCGCGGCTCATCAGCACCATCACCGTCGCGATCGATCCCGGCCCGGCGAGGAGCGGCATCGCCAGCGGCACGATCGCGATGTCCTCCTTCTGCGTGCCTTCCTTCGTCTCTTCCGCGGAGGTGCGCGTCTCGGACTGCCGCGCCTTGAGCATGTCGAGCGCGGTGATGAGCAGGAGAATCCCGCCCGCCACCCGGAACGCGGACAGCGTCACGCCCATCACCTTGAACACGAACCCGCCGAAGAGCGCGAAGAAGATGAGGAGCGCCGCGCCGGTCACGCACGCGCGAGCGGCCATGCTGCGGCTCTTCGTGCGGGAGTCATTCGCGGTCATCGCGATGAACAGCGGGACCACGCCGAACACGTCCACCACGAAGAAGATCGCGGAGAGCGAGTACAGGAACAGCTCGAAGAACTCGGGGAGTTTCACACCCGGGTCATCCTGAGCTTCCAGACGTTCATGAAAGCCTCGAGGAAGATCTTCCGGCTCATCTTGGACTGCCCCACGCGCCGGTCCTCGAACACGATCGGGACCTCCTTCACGCGGAAGCCCTTCTTGAGCGTGCGGTACGTCATCTCGATCTGGAAGCCGTAGCCGGACGTCTGGATGTGCTCCAGGTCCAGCGCCTCCAGCACGTGCCGACGGAAGCACTTGAAGCCACCCGTGAGATCGCGAATGCCGACGCCGAGCACCGTGCGCGCATAGAGCGACCCGCCCTTGCTGATGATCTGCCGGCCCACGCCCCAGTTCACCGTGCCGCCGCCTTCGACGTAGCGGCTGCCGAGAACGAGATCCGTCCCGGACATTGCCTCGTCCAGCAGCGTGGGCAGGTAGCGCGGATGGTGGCTGAAGTCCGCGTCCATCTCGATGATGTACTCGTACCCTTCTTTGAGCGCCCACTTGAACGCCGCGAGGTACGCGCGCCCGAGGCCCTCTTTCTTCTCGCGGTGGAACACGCGGATCCGCGGCTCCTTCGCCGCGAGCTCATCCGCGAGCTTCCCCGTCCCGTCGGGGCTGTTGTCGTCCACCACGAGGATGTCGACGCGCGGCTCCGCCTTCAGGATCTCCGAGGTGATCGCCGGGAGGTTGTCGCGTTCGTTGTACGTGGGGACACAGACCAGCGCCTTGTTCATCGCGGCCGCGCTCTTAGCAGAGGGCTAGCGTTTTAGGAGCGCAATCACCGCGTCCGCCGCCCGCCCCGCCGCGCCCGGCGGTCCCAGCGATTCGCGCACCTTGGTGAGCTCCGCGACCATCTCCCGGCGCTCCTGGCCATCGCTCCACACGCGACGAAGCTCGGTGAGAATTCTCTCCGCCGTCATCTCGTGCTGAAGCAGCTCCGGGACGATCCGCTTCCCCGCGAGCAGGTTCACCAGCGCGACATACGGGACCTTCAGCAGCCGTCGAGCGATCCAGTACGTGATCCACGACACGCGATAGACCACCACGAACGGCCGCTGCATCAGCCCCGCCTCCAGCGCCGCGGTCCCGGACGCCACGATCGCAGCGTCTGATGCGCCCACCGCCTCCGGAGCCTTCCCGTCGATCAACACCGGCTCCACGCCGCTGCCCTCGAAGCGCGAGGTGATCTCCTGCCGAGCGATCGTCGGCGCCACCGGCACCAGAATCTGCAGCTCGCCCTTCTCAGCCAAAAGCGCCTTCGCCGCCTGCACCATCGTCGGAAGGATGCGGCGGATCTCCGCCATCCGGCTCCCGGGCAGGAGCGCCAGCGTGGGCCGGTCCTGCACGCCGAGGCGTTTTCGAAATTCGCTCGTGCTGGCGGGAGCGGGGACCTGCTCGACGACGGGGCTGCCGACGTAGCGCGCGGTGACGCCGTGCACTTTGTAGAAGTCCGGTTCGAACGGGAGGATGCAGAGCATCTCGTCCACGACCTTCGCGATCTGCTTCACGCGGCCGGTGCGCGAGGCCCAGATCATCGGGCTCACGTAGTACGCGACGCGGATCCCCTGCTTCTTGAGCTTCGCCGCGAGCCGGAGGTTGAAGTCGGGGATGTCGATCAGGATCGCGAGCGCGGGCTTCCGCTTCTTCGCCTCCCCCTCGAGACCAGCCATCACCTGAAGGATCCGCCGCAGCTTCGGCAGGACCTCGACGATCCCCATCACGGAGACTTCGTGCGCGCCGTAGACGAGCTCGACACCTCGCTCGGAAAGCTTGCGGCCTCCCATGCCGAAGAATCGCAGCGAGGGGTCCCTGCGTTGCAGTTCTCCCACGAGCTCCGATCCGTGCTGATCACCGGAGGCCTCGCCGGCCACGACCAGGATGTCCACGCTGGGCAATGTACCCCTGACTCCCTGCACAGCAACCGTGTAGGTTCATACTGAAATTGAAATCCGTCCTCCTCGCTGAGAATCACGCCCCGACGCTCGAGCACCTAGAGGGTCAGCTCACGCAGGCCGGCTACTCCGTTCGAGTCGCATCAGACCCGGATCGGGCGATGGAGATGTTCAGCGCCGAGCGCCCGGACGCCGTGGTCGTCGCGGTGGATTTTCCGCACCTCGGAGATCAGCACCTCGGCCGCCACATCCGCGCCACCGAGCACGGCAAGCGAGCGGTCCTGATCGCCATCGACAAGGGCCACCTCAAGCGTCAGCGCGGCGTCTCCGAGATGCTGGACGTGAAGCCCAACGGCTACGTCATCAATCCGATGGACGCGAACGAGCTCCTCAGCAAGCTCAAGACGGCGCTCGCCGTCAGCGAAGCGCCGAGGACTCCGGGGACCGAAACCGGGACGCAGAAGACCCTCAGCCGGCCCGCCGTCGCCTCCGGAGAGCTGAAGAGCCTGCCGCTGCCGTCGCTGTTGCACTCGTTCTACCGGGTCGCGCGCGAAGGCATCCTCGTCGTCGCGCACCGCGATCTCTCCCGCCGCGTCTTCGTCGTGAAGGGCGTGCCCGTCGCGTACGACTCCAACGCGAGGCAGGACGCGCTGCCGTTCTATCTGGTGGAACGCGGACAGCTCACCGAAGCGCAGGCGGCCGACGTCCTGAAGAACGTGCAGGCCGGGATGCGCATCGGGGCCGCGCTGGCCGAGGCGGGCTCGTCGCTGGAAGGCGAGGACGTCCTGCAATCGTTGCGCGACTACACGCGCGACAAGGTGGCGCAGCTCATCGGGATGCGCAGCGGACGGTACGCGTTCTACGCGGGCGATGAGTTCATCGAAGAGACGGCGCAGGTGGAGATTCCCGCTCTGGCGCCGATCCTCGACGGGGCGCGCGCTGCGTTTCCGGTGAAGACGTTCGCGCAGTCGCTGAAGGGCCACACCAACGAGTTCCCGCATCGCACCACCGACTTCGGAAAAGATCTGCCCGCGCTCGGGCTCGACACGAACGATCTGAAAGTGGCGATGCAGATGAACGGGCGCATCCCGTTGAAGGAGCTCATCGCGCACGGCCGCGGGGAGCTTCGCGAGGCGTACAGCCTGCTCTGGTTCCTGAAGCTCACAGGCGACGTCGCGTTCAGCAGGACGCCGTTGTCCTCGCCGACGGATCAGGCCTACGCCGCGCTGGATCGCATCGCGCCTCGAAAACGGAAGCCGCTGCCGCCGGAGATCGTCACTGAGCTGCGCGACGCGGCAGTGAAGATCATCACCGCGAGCTACTTCCGCGTGCTCGGCCTCGACATCTCCGCCGACACCGAAGCCGTCGAACGCGCCTACCACCAGGTCGCCGCGCGCTTTCACCCCGACAGCTACTCGGACTACGACACCTCCGAGATCAAAGATCTCCTCGACTCGGTGCAGGACAAGCTCGCCGCCAGCTACCGCGTGCTCTCCAGCGACGACAAGCGGAAGGCGTATCTGCAGTTTCTGCTCTCGCGCCTGGACGTGAAGCGGACCTCGGTGAATCCGGACGCGGAGATCGCGCTCAAGCGCGGGGAGACGGCGCTCAAGAAGAAGGATTTCCCGACCGCGCTGAAGGCGTTCGAGCAGGCCGTACAGCTCAACCCGCGCGAGCCCGAGTACTACTCTTTCCACGGCTGGGCCACCTGGCTCGCCGGCTCGACGGAGAAGAAAGAGCGCGCGAAGGCTGCACAGAAGCTGCTCAAGAAGGCGCTCTCGCTCAATCCGTACCTCGAACGCGCGACCGTCATCTCCGCGATCATCGAGAGCGAGACCGGCGACACGTCCGCGGCGCGCAAGAAGCTCCTCAAGGTCCTGGAGCTGAATCCGCGTTCCCAGATTGCGAAAGCGGCGCTGCTCAAGGTAGGCCGCTGAGCAACTCCTGTGGCGTCCCGGAATTCACTCGCGCGGCTGTTCCTGCCGCTGGCCAGACCGCACGTAGGCACGCTCGTTGGAGCGTTCGCCGCGATGGCGGTGCTCGGCCTCACCACCGGCGCGTACGCGTGGCTGATCGGCCCGGCGCTGCGGTTTCTGCTCTCGGGTGGCACGGAGGGACTCGGGCTCGTGGGGAAGGTAGTTCCTCAGCTCGGAGCGATCGATCGCAACACCGCGCTCTGGCTCTTCCCGGTCGTGATCGTGGTCATCGGCGTCATCAAGGGCCTCGCGTACCTCGCGCAGTTCTACGCGATGGGGATGTTCGGTCAGCGCGTGAGCGCGGATCTCCGACGGAAGCTCTTCACGCAGCTCGCGTCGCTCTCGCCGCTGCAGCTCGCGAAGTTGCGAGTGGGCGATCTGCTGAGCCGCTTCGCCTCTGACGTCGTCGCGATCGAGCTCGCCGCGAACTACACCGTGGGCTCGTGGGTCCGTGATGGTCTGCAGATCGTCATCCTCGTGGGCGTGGCCTTCGCGCTGAACTGGAAGCTCGCACTTGGAGCGCTGCTGTTGATCCCAATCGCGGCGTTCCCCGTCGCGCGGCTCTCGCGGTCGTTCTTCAGACGCACGAAGGAAGGGCAGCAGCAGCTTGGAGCGCTCGCTGCGCAAGTGGGCGAAGGGCTCGGCGGGCTCAAGACGATCCAGGCGTACAACGCGCAGGACGCCGAGCTGCAGCGCTTCGATGCCCACGCGGACGCGCAGTTGAAAGCGATGACGCGCGCCGGTTGGACCAGAGGCGCCGTGCCCGCGCTGATGGAGATCCTCGGCGCCGCCGGAATCGCAACCGTGCTCGCCTTCACCGCGGTCCGCGCCGCCATTCCGCCCGAGCAGCTCCTCTCGTTCCTCGGAACGCTCATCCTCATCTACCAACCGGCGAAGGACCTCGGCCGAGTGGGACAGTTCGCGGTCCAGGCCTCCGCCGCCTCGGAGCGGCTGTTGGAGATCCTCGAGTCCGCGCATCCGGCACAGGACGCGCCTTCCGCGAAGGTCGCGCCGCGAGTGAGCCGAGCCGTGGCGCTGCAGGACGTCTCGTTCCGCTATGGAGATCGCGCGGCGCTCGATCAACTGACGCTGGAAATCCCCGTCGGAAAAGTAACCGCGCTCGTGGGCCCCAGCGGCGGCGGCAAGAGCACCATCGCCTCGCTGCTCTTGCGCTTTGATCGTCCGCAGTCCGGGCGCATCGCGATCGATGACGAGAACGCGGATGCGCTGACAGCCGACAGCGTCCGAAGCCAGTTCGCGCTGGTCACGCAGGAGCCGCTGCTCTTCTCGGGCACCGTGATGGACAACCTCCGCTTCGCGAGGCCCGCCGCGACGGATGCGGAAGTCCACGAGGCCGCGCGGATCGCGAACGCGGACACGTTCATCAAGGCCCTGCCGAAAGGTTACGACACTCCGATTGGCGAACGCGGGGTCACGCTGAGTGGCGGTCAGCGTCAGCGGCTTTGTCTCGCGAGAGCGCTGGTCGCCAGAGCTCCGATCCTGATCCTCGACGAGGCAACGAGCAGCCTCGATCCGGAGAGCGAGTCAGAAGTGCAGCAGGCGTTGTCACAGGTCCTGCCGGGCAGAACGGCGCTCGTGATCGCGCACC
>JBJMQN010000143.1:0-3647 GCA_045802665.1 Myxococcaceae bacterium
GACCTCATTCCTTCGGCAGCGTCTGCAGCACCTGCTCGGTGGAAAGCTCCTTCTTCCACGGTCCCAGCTTCGTCGGACCGCGCAGCCCTTCCGAGAGCGCCTCCATGAACTTCTTCCGCGGCCACGCCTCCGCGCCGAAGCGTTCCAGATGGGCGGTCTCCTGCTGACAGTCGATCAGCGTGAAGCCCCAGTGGAGAAAGTGCGCGCAGGCATGTGCGAACGCGACCTTCGACGCATCCGCCATCCGGGCGAACATGCTCTCGCCGAAGAACACGCGGCCGAGCGACAGTCCATACAGCCCGCCCGCGAGCTGCCCATCCACCCACGCCTCCACCGAGTGCACGTAGCCCATCCGGTGCAGCTGGATGTACGCGGCGCGCATGTCGGAGGTGATCCACGTCCCGTTCTGATTCGGCCGCATCGTCTCCGCGCAGCCGTCGATCACCTCCGCATAAGCAGAGTCGAAGCGGATCTCGAAGCTCTCACGCTTGAGCTGCTTTCGAAGCGACCGGCCGACGTGAACCTTCGGCGGCTCCAGCACGAAGCGCGGGTTCGGGGTGTGCCAGAGGATCGGCTGGCCTTCGCTGTACCAGGGGAAGATTCCCTTCGAGTACGCCGCGAGCAGCCGCCGCGGTTGGAGATCGCCTCCCACCGCGAGGATCCCACTTCGGTCCGCCTTCTCCGGAGGCGGGAACACGTCGGGATCCGGACCGAGGAGAAAGATCGGCACTACTTGCTGACGTTCAACTTCAGGTCGCCGGTGAGCTCGAACGGAACCTCGAACAGATCTCCCGAGAGCGAGCCCTTGAGCGAATAGGGCAGGGTGTTCGTCTTCACCTTCGCCTTCACGTCCGGGCCGTAGGTGTCCTTGTTGAACGTGATCGGAATCTCGAACACGCCGGTGGAGGACGGGCTCACGTGCTCGCCGCCGCCGATCTTCGACTCGCCCAACTGCTTGCCCGCGACGGTCGCGGTGTACTGGATGCCGTTGATCTGCAGCGTGAACGGGTTCGGATTCTCCACGCCCAGATAGAAGACGATGTTCACCTCTTCATCCGAGAACCGCGCGCCCTCGGCCTCGTTCATCTTCACCTTCGGCAGCCGCGGCACTCGCACTTCCTTGCTGCGCGCGAACTCCACCACCTGCATGCCGGAAGGCGTCTTCACGTGCAGCTTTCCACGCAGCGCCGCGAGCAGGCTTCCACTCTTCTCGCTCATCGCCTTCAGCTCCTCCGCCGAGCTCACGTACCGCCCCGAAGCGTCGAGCTTGAACGGCGCCGAGCCACCCGCAGGAACATCCACGCCGAGCGGCGCCTCACCTGACTTCACGACCTTCCCTTCGACCACCAGCTCGTAATCCGCCTTTTCGATCCGCGCGGCCTCCGCGCTCTGCATCACGCCGGAGAAGTTGAGCTTGAAGTCCGTCAGGCTCTGGTCCACCGCCACCTCCTGAGAGGTCAGCGTGGGCGCGGCGGACGGCTTGGTCTCGGGCGCGGTCTTGCAGCCGAGAAAGGCGACGACAACAGCGGACAGCAGCAGGAGCTTTCGCATGGATTCCCCTCAGTTACCGCAGTCGAAGCTTCCCTCGGGGAGCTGTTTGATGTTCTGCAGCTTGTAGGCCTGCGCGGTGCCGCCGCTGATGCTGAGCGGCGAGCTGAACAGGACGAACCCCTTCTGATGCACGAGGAGCCGGCGCGGGTCTCGGCCGTGATCCGGCGTCTCGCTCTGCAGCAGCGTGAGGCCGTCCGTGTACGTCTCGGCGGGGGTTTTCAGATCCGTGGAGCTCGGCACCGCGGTGGTCACCGTGTACGTCGTCGCGACGCTGTCTCGGTTGCCGGAGTTCACCACGTCCGCTTTCACGCTGGAGCTGAGCGTCTCGCCCGCCCCGGTGGACCGCCGCGCGAGCAGCACGCCCACCAGCGCACCCGAGTCGTCCTTGTACGAGACGGACTGCCCCGCCTGCCACTCGCGGCGGATGAGGTACAGGTCGGTGCCCTTGATCGTGTACGAGTCCGTCATCTTCTTGAGCCCGCCCTGCAGATAGCTCACCTGCATCACCTTCACGTTGCCTTCCAGGGTCGTGACCGGCGAGACGAGAAGGCCCAGCGCAGGCGGCGACTCGGAGGTGTCGGTGCTGGAGAACTCGAAGCAGGTCTGCGCGATGAGGCCGTAGTCGCGCTGCGAGTCACAGTCGATGCCGCAGGTCTCGTCCACGCCCGCGTCTTTGGGACCGGTGCTCCCGCCGCAGCCGAGAACGAATAGCAGCGCGGCGGTCAATGTGAGGGTGGTCTTCATGGAGGGCGCTTCTTTACCAGCGTTCTTCGCTAATGTTGACGCCGCCGTGGCCCGAGAGCGCCCGTATTTCAACCGAGCCGTCCGAGCACTCCTCGACCACATCGTCCAGACGATGCCCGAGTTCGCGCACATCAAGCCGTCGCGGATCGTCATCGTCGCGGGTGAAGCGAGGAGGGCGAGCCGCGGCACCGTGAAGCCGCTCCTCTACGAGCCGGGAACCTTCGGCACCGCAGGCGAGGGAAAGCGCAAACCCATCGTGCGGATCCGCGGCCGCAAGATGCTCTACTGCATCACGCTCCGCCCGCTGTTCTTCCGCGCCAGCACACCCAAAGCGCGCGTCGTCACGCTCCTGCACGAGCTCTTCCACATCTCGCCCGAGTTCGACGGGACGCTCGCGCGGACGCGGCGGCACTCGGAGGCGGGGCGCGAGTTTCAAAAGCGGCTGCGGCCGCTGGTGCGCCGGTATCTGAAGCTCTGTCCGCCCGAGCTGATGGCGCCCTTCGCGCACGACGGGGAAGTCCGCGTCCAGCAGTGGTTGGAGCGGCCCTCCACCTTCTACGTCCCCAAACCGAAGGCGAAGGCGCGCCGCGTGTACACGGAGGATCAGCTCTTCGTGGGGCCGCTGCGGATGATCACCAGGCGCGCGAAGGCGGCGAAGAAGGTGAAGGCGAAGCTGTCGCTGCACTGAACGAGAGGTTCCCCGCGCATGGCACATCAGGACGTTTATCCGCCGTGGAAGATCGTCCGGCGGCTCGGCGCGGGCAGCCTCACCGAAGCGTTCCTCGTGGAAGGACCCAGCGGGGCCGCGGTGCTCAAGCGGCTGCTCCCGTTCTTTCTGTCGAACGAGGCGCTGTGCACCGCGTTCGTGCTGAAGGCCGAGGAGAGCAAGGCGCTCTCGCACCCGAACATCGTGAAGGTGCTGCAGACCGGCGCCCACGGCCGCGACCGCTACGCGGTGATGGAGAACGTGGAGGGCAGAGCGCTCTCCCGCGCCGCCGCGAGGATGACGGAGAAGGGCTGGGCCGCGCTTCCGCATGATTGTGTTTCGGCGGTGGGCGTCGCGGCGGCGGAGGCGATGCATTTCGCGCATGGGCAGGGCGTTCTGCACCTGGACGTGACGCTCCACAACCTCTACCTCGGCCCGGACGGGGCGCTGAAGCTCGCTGACTTCGGGCTCGCGCACACGCGCCGCTCGACGACGACGGAGCAGGGGAGTCGAGAGCTCTTGCCGCCGGAGCTGCGCCTCGAAGACCCGGCATCGGCCAGTCCAGCCGCGGATGTCTGGGCGTTGGGGCTGTGCCTCTATCGCCTCGCCGGCGGAGTGGTGCCCGTGAACGCCGAGCAGAACGCGC
>JBJMQN010000144.1:0-6308 GCA_045802665.1 Myxococcaceae bacterium
ATCCGGAAGCTGGAGGAGTCCGGGGAAGATCCCTTCAACGGCTACCAGCTCCCCGAAGCCGCGATCTCATTGAGGCAGGGCTTCGGCCGGCTGATCCGCACGAGAGAAGATCGCGGAGTGGTCGCCATCCTCGATCGTCGGCTTCAGTCGAAAGCGTACGGCCGCGTGCTGCTGCGAAGTCTCCCGCCCGCGAGAAGAGTCGACACGATCGAAGGGCTCAGGCGCTGGTTCTGAAAATGAGAAGCGGTGCGAGCCGCCGGGATAAACCGCCCCAGCCGCAAGCACCGCTCCGAGAGGAAGCCCTCTCCTCAACCAGAAATCAAAGTTCGCGCGACATCAGAAGCCGGAGCTTGCCGGACTTCTTCGAGACGACCGTAGCGACCGTCGTGAACCCGTTGCTCCGATAGAAGCTGACGGCGGGCGCGTTCGCCGGATCCACTCGCAGCGCGAGCGTCTTCCGGTGCATGTCTCTCGCCGTCTGCAGCGCGTGATCGAGCAGCGCGGCGCCGACGCCGTTTCGCCGGACCTCAGGCTTCACGACGATGTTGCGCATGTACGCAGCGCCGGGGACCGGGCCGTCGCGCTCCACCGTGACGTAGCCCACGACCTGAGTCTGGAGCTTCGCGACCTGAATGAAGGGCCGGAGCTTGGTGAGGGCCTCGAGGCTCTGCTCGGTCGTCTCACCGCGGCTCTTCCACGGCTCGGAGTTCGTCCGCAGCGATGCCGCCGAGGTGAGATCCTCGTCGTTCACCTGCCCGGAGAACTTGACCGCCTTCTTCACGTCCGCCGGCATGTTCGGCATCTCCACCGGGGGAGGGGTCTGCGCCTCCGTCGGCTGATCCACCCGCTTCATCGTCATCGCCAACCCTCCAGAACGACAATCCTGTTTCGATTTAACCGCAGCGCGCCTTCCGATGCATCCGCGTTGTGGAACCCACATTTCCACGCACGCTGCGGATTACCGCGAATGGATCTGACAGCGGAATGTGCACGCAAATTCCGACGTGCACCCCCAGCGAGCGGGCAAGCGGCTTACGCTTCAATAACCGGACAGATCCACCGTATAAAAGAGTCGCCTTGCAACTGAACCACGCGCAGCGCGAGCTGACGGTCAAGATCGTCTATTACGGCCCCGGGCTTTCGGGGAAGACGACCAACCTTCAAATGATCCACGTCCGGACCCTCTCCGAGGTCCGCGGGCGGCTGCTCACCGTCGAGACGCACGACGATCGAACGCTCTTCTTCGATCTGCTTCCGGTGTTCTTCCGGACCGCCGCGGGCTTCAAGGTGAAGGTGAAGCTGTTCACCGTCCCAGGCCAGGTCATCCACAACGCCACGCGGCGCATCGTGCTGCAGGGCGCGGACGCGGTGGCGTTCATCGCGGACTCGCGGCGTTCGGCCGCGGCGGAGAACAACGCGTACTGGAAGAACCTGATGGAGAACATGCGCGAGAACGGGCTCGACCCCGCGCAGGTTCCGGTGGTGATTCAGTACAACAAGCGCGACCTTCCGGACTCGAAGACGGACGCGGAGATCGAAGAGACGCGCAAGAAGGGCAAGGAGCCGGTCGTCGGCGCGGTGGCGATTCGCGGCGTCGGCGTGCTGGAGACGTTCTACGCGGTGCTCAGGACGGCGTACCGGGCGATGGAAGAGCGCGCGAACATCTCGAAGAACATCGGGCTCACCGAGCAGGAATTTCTGTCGCAGATCTTCGCGAACATCGACGTGACCGGGACCGAGTTGGAGAAGACGTTCAACAAGAAAGCCGTCGCCGCGGGCGGGAGGAGCGCATGAGCGAGCCTCGCGTGACGAATCAGGTGGAAGAGGCCGAGAACCGGGCGCGGCGCGAGAGCGTGCTGCAGCGCAAGGTGCTGCTCGGCGAGATGCTGGATCTCCCGACGTTCAACGAGCTCGTGAAGGGCTTCGTGGAGCTCTACAAGGTCGGCATCAAGGTCTTCGATGAACGCGGCGGGAAGATCGCGGACATCAAGATCGGTAATGGAGATTTCTGCGGCTACGTCTTCTCGATGGGCGAGGGCCGCAACCGCTGCACCAACACGGTGATGCGGGTGAAGGACGGCCCGATCGAGCCCACCAAGGGCGGCCAGCCGCTCACGCACGCGGACGTGGGACCTCGCGGCGCGGTGGCGGTGCACTGCTTCACCGGGCTCCGCTATCTCGTCTCGCCGATCCTGCACGAGGGCGACGCGATCGGCCGGGTGGTGTTCGGTCCGTTCACGCCGGAGGATCTCGAAGGGCTGCCGAAGACGCTGCTGGAGATCTCGCCGGACCTCGATCAGGCGAAGGCGTTGCAGCTGATGGAGAAGATCCGTCGTGCGCCCGAGGGCACCGTGGCGCGCGTGATGGCGCACTTCCTCCAGCTCATCGACACGCTCGTCGCGGCGGGACAGAAGACGTACCTCACGTCGCAGATGCACATCGAAGCGACGCTGGAGAGCAACCGCGAGCTGGAGGCGAAGAACAAGCGGCTCGAGGACATGAACGCGAAGCTGAAGGAGCTGGATCGTCTCAAGTCCAGCTTCCTCGCGACCGTGAGCCACGAGCTGCGCACGCCGCTGACGTCGATCATCGGTTACTCCGAGATGCTGTCCGAGGGGCTCGCCGGAAAGCTGAATCCGGAGCAGCTCGTGTACGTGAAGACGATCATGGACAAGGGCGAGACGCTCCTGAAGATGATCAGCTCCATCCTCTATCTCAATCAGATCGAAGCGGGAAAGGTGCGGCTCAACTTCGAGTCGCTGAACCTCGCGGATCTGATCGAGAGCGGCGTGACGTCCGTGAAGCCGCAGGCGCAGAAGAAGGCGGTCACGCTGGATGTGCGCGTGCCGCAGAACAAGATTCACGCGAACGCGGACCGCGAGAAGCTGCGGCAGGTGGTGGTGAACCTGCTCGCGAACGCGGTGAAGTTCACGTCGAAGGGCGGGAAGGTCTCCATCTTCCTGTCCGAGCTCGCGCACCAGCCGGAGCTCAACGGCGACGGCTACCGGATCATCGTCGAGGACTCGGGCGTGGGCATTCCGCACGACCAGTTCGACCGGATCTTCGAGAGCTTCTACCAGGTGGACAGCTCATCCACGCGCGAGTTCGGTGGAGCGGGGCTGGGTCTCGCGATCGTGAAGAGCTTCGTGGAAGGACACGGAGGAAAAGTCCGGGTGTCCTCGGAAGTGGGCCACGGGAGCCGCTTCACCGCGGTGCTGCCGGTGACTCCGCCGACGAAGGTGATGAACACGATCAGCGTTCCCGCGCCGCTGCCCCCTGAGCCGGATCGGTTCTAGCCATGCGGTGGTTCGCTCTTGTTTCGGTAGCCTTCGCGTTTGCGTGTCAGGCACCGACGGTGACGCTGTCGCGCGGTGCCGGGATTGAGGTTTGCGGCGAGGAGGCACTCTCGCAGCCGATCACCGCGCCTCTGACCAGTCAGATCTCGGCGGTCGGTGTCGCGAATGGACGCGTGCTCGTGCTGGCCGGGGCGCTCTACGAAACGGATGGCGCGGGTCACTCGCTGCGGCGCCTTGCCGCCCCCGGAATCGACGCGAGCCGTTCGGTGGTGGTGCACGACGGGCTCATCTCCATCGACGACACCCGGACGCCCACGCACTTCATCGTGGACGCCCACGCCGGCCTCGATGACTCCGTGTCCTCAGCGAAATGCCCCGCGCTTCCCACCGAGGTGCGCACGCTCAAGACCGGTGGCGACGAGGTGGTCGCACAGAACGCGGACGGGCTTTACGCGAGCCCGAACGGATGCACCGGATGGACGCGCGGCCTCATTGGTCCCTCCATCCAGGCCGAATACTCCCGCCGCGCTGGTGGCTGGCTTGCGTACGAACCCTCCTCGGCCGGCGGCTCTCTGCTGTTCGCGTCGAGCGCGCTGGGGATTTGGACGACCGTCGCGACCGGCGTGGGACGCATCAATGCGTTGCTGCCGCTCTCGCCCACGCGCGCGCTCGTCTCGCGAGAGTCGGGTGTCGAGACGTTGGATTGGAGCTCAGGTTCGCTGACGAGTTCCCCCGTGAATGTCGCCCTGTCGGAAGTTGATTCGATCAGCGAAGCGAGCTCCGGAGGCTACTGGCTCGTCGGCTCCGGGATCGCCGAACTGGATGCAACGCTGACTGTCAGCAGAATCTTCGCGACGGGTTTCGATGCGGACGAGAGGGGGGCCGTCGCTGATCTCGGGGCCTACGGCACGTGGCTGATTGGCTCGAACGGCTTGATGATTGAAAACGGCGAGCTCCTGGCACCTACGGCTCTGGCGATCGGAGCGGTGGAACCGCGGCTCTCGTGCTCCGGCGTCCGCTCATGGACCCGTTACTCCCTGGGCGATTGGGATTGGGCGCTCGCCTCGATACGAGAACCGCTTCCTGACGGGAGGTGGCGCGTTTCGCGCGCGCCGGTGCTGAGCGGCGGCGGCTCCTACGCCGTCGGTCCGTACTGGCTCGGCTCGACCTCGGTCTTCTGGGGCCAGTGGTACGACGACGCGCCACGGGTCTCTGCCGTTGCCGCGAACACCGACGGAACGGTGAGCACGCTCTTCACGTCCGTGGGGCCATCGTCGGTGCACTTCGGCTTCGTTCCCGCCGCCATCACCCAGGCGCTGCCGATTCCGGCTGCGCGGGGAGAATCACTCCGGTGGATGTTCGAGATGCCGCCGGCCAATGCCCACGACGATCCTTCGACGAAGCTCTTCCTGTTCGACGGTCGAGCGCTCACGCTGCTGCCGTCGCCGCCAGATGCCGTCGCGCAGTCGGGAATGATCGATCCGGTACGGCCGGAGCATCTCGCGTACTTCACCAAAGGTGTGACGGGGATGGAGCTTCGCGAATCCTTCGATGGCGGCAAGACCTGGGCCCTCGAGGCGCTCGTCCGCGCGGCGCGATCGATCTCCATGGACGGCGATGGCGAGGTGACGTGGCTGGATGGCGACGACCACGTTTGCACCAGGAAGGGCTGCGATTCGGAGAAGGCGAGCTCGCTGTCCACTGTGATGGACTCGAGCGGAAACACCGCGCTCCTCGTCGTGACGCCGACGCAGATCGAGGTCAGGACGACCGCGCTCGCGGCGCCGACGGTGCTCTCCGAAGGCGGGTTCGTGAGAGGCACCTGGCTGAATCTGGTGATGATCTCCGACGCGCGCGGCGACCGAATCATCCGTCTGTGAGAGAGCGGCTCAGCCGAAGTTGAGCGGCCGGTAGATCAGCGGGTCAAGCGCGCACCGCAGCGGGACGATCACCACCAGCAGCGCGGGGGCAATGAGCTCTGCGTTGGGGACAACTCGCTTCGTCCGCGAGATGAGGTGCGCGGCGAGGACGTGGAGCAGCATCATGGGCGGGAACGCATAGCGGACCGCGTGACGCGACATCAGCGCCAACGGAACGAGCCAGAGGGCGGGCGCGACCAACAGCGCCGACGCGCGAGAGTCGATTCGCTTCTTCGTCTTCGCGAGCAGCGCGATCGCGACCGTCGCTGGCAGACAGAACCACGCTCCGGCCAGCGGGTAGTAGAGGAGGTTCAGCGCCTTCACGAGCGGCGATGCGCCTTCGTGCTTCGCGATGTATCCGAGCTGCGCGCCGGCGTACGCAGTGAAAAATCCTGCTCCGGTTTCTCGACGGTAAAGGAGCTCGTACACCGTGGCGACGAGCCCGATGACCAGCACTGCGGTCATGATCGAAGCGACGGCTCGCTTTCGGCGCACGAGGACCCACGGCAGTGGAAGCAACAGCGCCGCGAGCACGCCTTTGATCAGGAACGCCGCTGCAGCGAAGAGCGCGAAGCCGATCACCGCGGTGCGGGCACGCGGATGGAACAGCATCGCGAGCGCGGCGATCGAGAAGGCTGCCCAGGGGAGCTCGTGGTTCGCTCGAAGCGCGTACTGAATTCCCCATGGGGAGATGAGGAAGAGCGCGCTTGCGAGCCCGGAGGCACGCGCTTTGGGAAACGCGCGGCGAACCAGCAACTCCAGCGCGAGGCAGAGCCCGGCCAGCGATAGGAGGTTGAACAGAAGGGCTCCGCGTTCGAAGCCGATGGCGTTGAGCGCCGCTGCGGGCCAGAAGAACACCGCGAGATGTTCCTGAAACGGACCCGTCTTGAATCTGCCCTCGGGCCACTGCGGGTTGATCCACTGCGAGAGAGGCTGCTTCGCGAGCTGCTGCGAGATGGATTCGTAGAGCGTGGAGTCTGGATCTCTGAGTGCGTATCCGCTCGTCCGCACCACCGCGAAGGACACGGCGATCGCGACGATCCACGCCGCGGTGAGCCACAGCGTCCTCGGGACGCGTAGTGGATTTTCCGTG
>JBJMQN010000145.1:0-2459 GCA_045802665.1 Myxococcaceae bacterium
ATCGCAGCGACGTTCCCATCGAGGTCACCTTCGAGCTCTCCGGAGAAGGCTTGCTCGGGGTCCGCGCGGTGAACCTCACCACCGGCGTGGCCGAGGCGGTTCAGGTGCAGGCCCGAACGGAGCTCTCGCAGAACGAGCTCAAGAAGCTCGCCACCGAGCAGCAGGCCTACGCGTCGGAGCAGAGCGGCAAGGATGTCGAACAGCTGCACACCAACTTCGGACGGCTGCTGGAAAAAGCAGAGCGGATCGCGGGAGTGCTCGAGGTTTCCGCTCGCGAGAATCCGGGCCCGGAAGCTCAGGCAGCCGTTGCGAACGTGCGCGCGCTGATCGATTCCGGGCGAGCGGCGCTCAAAGTGAAAGACACGGGCACGATGGCGGATGTGACTCGGCGGCTGACGGGCGTGCTGACCGGGCAAACGGCGTGACTCACGTCGGGAGCGCACCGGGCGCGAGCAGCTCGCTGTAGCTCTCGAACAATCGCTGTCCCTTGAAGCGTTCGTCGTCCGCCTTCTCTTTTCCGACTCGGTGGATGAAGACCCCGGCGACGCGGTCTGGATGATCCGTCTGCACCTTCCGGTAGATCTCCGGGTCATGCTCTCCAGAGTCGCCGATCAGCAGAAAGCGCCTGCGCGGGAACTGGTCGAAGACTTCGCGGATCCGCCGCAGCTTGTACGGCTGATGGTCCAGCACCGAGTCCGCTTCAGGGCCGATGCCGAGGTCCTTGAGCAACATCGGCGCGGTGGGAAAGCCCCGGAGCTCGAGGAACGCTCTCAGGCGCGGCTCCAGATTCGCCGGGCTGCCTGACACGAACATGATGGGGTGGCCCTTTGCCGCGAAGCTCTGAAACAGCTCCGGGGCGCCTTCGAAGGTCTGCAGATCCTCCGGCGTGGCGAGCAGGACTTTCCGGATGAGCTCGAACTTCTTCGACACGCCCGTCTCGAGCACCGTGTCGTCCATGTCGCTCACCACCCCGAGGCCCGCTTCGGCCGAATGCACCAGCGCATCCGAGCTGACGACGTCCGTGGCGACGACCGGCTCGGTGAGGCGCGCTCGCGCGAGGAACTTTCCCACTGGGAGTGGCGGCTCGAAGCGCGCCTTGAAGAAGCCCTCGTCGTCGGTCTGGACGTGCTGGGTTCGGAGTCCGCTCGGCAGTTCCAGCTGCACCTCCACGTCCACGGAGGACAGCTCGTCGGTCTCGAACAGCCGCCACGTGGTCACCAGCCGCTGGCGCTTTCGGTCTCCGGTCTTGCCGAGGTGCGGCCGCTTCCCCTCCAGCGCTCGACCGCGGACGGAAAGCCCTTCGCGCTCCTCGCCTGCGCTCACGTACAGGTCGATGTAGGCGTCCTTGCGGCTCTGCATTCCAGTCATCACCGTATCAGGCAGACACGCACTCTCCGTCGTCCTGTACCGCACAACTGGTTGGCCCCATTGCCAGTCGGAAAATTTCGCTGTGCTAACTCCGCCGTGGAATTTCCGTGGCGACAGACCCGCACGAACCAATGCAGTCCGCGGGCTCCGAGTTCCGGACGCTCGCCGAGCTCATCCCCCAGCTCGTCTGGGTCAGCACGCCTGAAGGCAAAACCGAGTACGCCAACCAGCGCTGGCGCGAATACCTCGGGGAAGGCACCTCGGCCGCGGAAGGCTGGCGCGCCACCGTCCATCCTGACGACAGGGACGAGTCGCTGACCCGGTGGAGCTCCGCGCTGCAGTCCGGCAAGCAGTACGAGGCCGAGTTCCGCATGCTCCGCACCGACGGGACCTACCGCTGGTTCCTCGCCCGAGCGACCGCCGTGCGCGACGCCGACGGGAAGATCCTCCGCTGGTTCGGCACCTGCACCGACATTCATGATCAGAAGCAGGCGCAGGTCGCGAGCAGCTTCCTCGCCGAGGCGTCCGACGTGCTCGCGAGCTCGCTCGATTACGAGGCCACGCTGGCGTCGATCACCCGGCTCGCAGTCCCGAGGTTCGCGGACTGGGCCGCCGTCGATCTGATCACCTCGGAGAACACCATCCACCGCGTGGAGGTGGCGCACGTGGATCCGCAGAAGGTCCACCTCGCGTGGGACCTGGCGCGGAAGTATCCGCCGCTGCTCACGGACGAAGTCGGCCTCGCGCAGGTGCTCCGCACTGGCAGGGCCGAGTTCACGCCGCTCATCCCTCCGCTGGACCGGCTGATCACCGATCCGGAGCTGCTCCGGATTCTGCAGGGGCTCGCGCTCCGCTCCTCCATCGTCGTTCCGATGACCGCGCGCGGCCGCACGCTGGGCGCGATCACCTTCGTCACCGCCGAATCGCGGCGCATCTACACCGCGGCGGACCTGCGTACCGCGGAGGATCTCGCCCGTCGAGCGGGCGTCGCGATCGACAACGCCCGGCTCTACAAAGAATCGCTGAACGTCAGCCGGATGAAGGACGAGTTCCTCTCCACGCTGAGCCACGAGCTCCGCACGCCGATGACC
>JBJMQN010000146.1:0-14708 GCA_045802665.1 Myxococcaceae bacterium
ACTCTAACCCAACAACAACAACTAACAAACTACGCACTTCGCGACGATCTCGGAGCTGGAGACCTGGGCACAGGGCACCGACGCGGAGAGCGCGACGGCGCTGGAGATGCTTGATCCGGCGCTCTCGCAGGTGGGCGATCACGCGCGCCGCGTCTCGATCCGCGAAGGCCGGCTCGCTCACGCGACGACGACCACCGAGAAGGCCCGGCTCTCGTCCGAGATCCGCGCCATCTACGAGCGCGACATGCAGCAGCCCGATCGCGCCTTCCTCGCGACGTTGAAGGCGTTCGGCGAGAACCTCGATCGCGCGACGCTGCAGCCTGAGCTGGAGCGGCTCGCGCGCGTGACCGGCTCGTTCGAAGAGCTCGCGGAGATCTACGAAGCGGCCGCGGGCGAGCTGATGCCCGGGGACGACCAGACCGTGCCGCTGCTTCGCCGATCCGCGGAGCTGCGTGAACAGCTGGGCGAGACGGAGGAGGCGATTCGGCTCTGGAAGGAGCTGCTCTCCGAGTCCGCGCAGGACAAGCAGGCGCTGGATGCGCTCTCCGCGCTCTACGAGAAGAGCCAGAACGCGAAGAGCCTGTCCGAGGTCTACGCGAAGAAGGCGCAGCTCGCGCAGGACCCGACGGAACGGCTGGACCTGTTCCTCAAAGCCGGCGCGGCGTACGAGGCGGCGGGCGAAGAGACCCACGCGATCGACGCGTTCAAGAGCGCGCTCGCGATCGAGAAGAACGTCACGGCTCTGGAGGCGCTGGATCGCCTCTACGGCCATTCGAAGCAGGCGGAAGAGCAGACGGATGTGCTCGCGCAGCTCGCGGCGCTGACGGCGGAGCCTCAGGCGAAGCGGCAGTACCTCACCCGCCGCGCGGCGCTGTTCGAGAAGTCCAACGACGCGCCCCACGCGGTGGCGGCGTACGCGCAGGTGCTGGAGCTTCTGGCGCAGGATCCGGCCGCGGTCGCGGGCCTGGAGCGGCTGCTCTCCGTGGAAGCCGTTCGCGTGGATGTGGCGAAGCTGCTGGAGCCCATCTACCGGAGCCAGAACGATCACAAGAAGCTGGTCGACGTTCTGGACGTGCTCGTTCAGGTCGTCCCGCAGGGCGGCAAGCGCATTTCTGTCTTGAACGAAATTGCGACGCTGCGCGAGGCGACGGGTCAGAAGTCTCAGGCCTTCGCGGCGCGGCTGCGTGCGTTCAACGAGGAGCCGGAGCGGACCGAGTCGCGGGATGAGCTGGAGCGCCTCGCGGCGGAGACCGGTTCGTTCGAAGAGCTCGTCGGCGCGTACGAGGATCAGCTGGAGCGCGGCGGCAGCACGGACCTCGAGCTGGAGCTCTGGAGGCGCCTCGCGGCGGTCTACGGCGAGCGGCTCGAAAATCCTGAAATGGCGGCGAAGGCGTGGGAGCAGGTCGCGATGCGGTCCGGGTCGGACCTGACCGTGCTGGATCAGCTCGCGCGCATCCACCGCAAGACGAAGAACTTCCGTTCGCTGGCCGAGGTCATGCGCCGGCAGGTCCGCATCGAGCCCAACGAGCGCAACAAGGTGAACAACCTGTTCGAGCTCGCGCACCTCGCCGAGGAGTCGCTCTCGGACAAGCCGCTGGCCGCGCAGTGCTACCAGGACATCCTCGCCATCAAGCCGGGCGACGCGAACGCGATCAAATCGCTCGGCCGCGTGCTGCAGGAGACGGAGCAGTACCCGGAGCTCGCGGAGCTCATCGCCACCGAGATTGCGCTCGCCGATCAGAGCGGCGCGAAGGAAGAGACGTTCGAGCTGATGATCCGGCTTGGCCGCCTCAAGTTCCTGCGGCTCAACGATCCGCGCGGCGCGCTCACGCAGTACCAGGCGGTGCTGCAGAAGCGCCCGGGTCACGCCGGCGCCATTGGCGCGATTGAAGAGCTCGCGCGCTCCGACAGCCCGCTTCGCGGCGAGGCGGCGGAGATCCTGGAGCCCATCTTCAACACAGGCGGCGACCATCTGAAGCTGATTCAGATGCTCGAGTCGCGCGCGTCCGCTGAGACGGTTCCGGCCGAGCGCGCATCGCTCCTCCGCAAGGTCGCGCACATCTACGCGGGCCCGATGGAGAACGCGGCGTCTGCGTTCATCGCGGCGACGAAGGCTCTGCGCGAGCTCCCGGATGACGAGGCGGCGCTGCACCTGTGTCTGCAGTACGTCGCCGCGGCCGAGGCCGAGGACGAGCTGGCGATGTTGCTGGAAGAGGTCACCGAACGCGCGTCCGACGACAAGGCGCGCGCGAACCTCCACAAGGCGCTGGCGCGGCTCAAGCAGCAGGCGGGTGAGGGCGAAGAGGCGCTCACGCACTGGAAGAAGGTCATCGAGCTCTCCCCGTCGGATCCGGACGCGCTGGAGGCTGTCAGCCGGCTGTATGCGGAGTCCGGCAAGGCGGCGGAGCTTCTGGAAGTCCTGCGCCGTCAGCTCGCGATGGCGGAGGAGCCCCAGCGGCGCGTGGCGCTGCTGTTCCAGATGGGCTCTCTGCAGAACGACGCGCTCAAGGATTCTCTGGGCGCGCTGGCGACGTTCCGGCGGCTGCTCGAGCTCAAGCCGAACGATCCGGCGGCGCTGGAGAAGATGGACGACCTCTGCGTGAAGCAGGAGCGCTGGCCTGAGCTCGCGGACGTGCTCGCAAGGCGCATCCAGATCACGAACGACTCCACGGCGCCCGGCGCCGCGCAGATGGTGCTGGAGCTCAAGTACCGGCTCGGTCAGGTGCGGGAGACGCGGCTTCTGGATCGCTTCGGCGCGCTCGATCTCTACACCGAGATTCTGAACGCGCAGCCGAACCACGCGGGCGCGACCGCTCGGCTCGAGGCGATTTGCCAGAAGGAGCCCCAGAACCAGCTCGCGGTGGAAGTGCTGCTGCGCGCGTACCGTGCGTCCGGCGAGATCGGCAAGCTGGCGATGCTCATCGACGCTCGCGTCGCGGTCTCCACCGAGCCGTTCGAACGCAAGACGCTGCTGCTCGAGCTCGCGCGTCTGCGCGACGGTCAGGACGAGCCCGAGCTGGGCTACCTCGCGCTCTATCGCGCGTTCAAGGAGGACCCGAACGATCCGGATCTGCGCCGCAAGCTGGAAGGCGCTGCGGACGCGGCGAAGGCCTACGACGAGCTCGCCGCTGCTTACGAAGAAGAGCTCCCGCGCATCGCTGAAGCGGCGGACGCGGCCGAGGTGTGCCTCAAGCTGGGCGCTCTGCTCGATCAGCGGGTCGACGAGCCTACGCGCGCGGTGGTGTTCTACGAGAAGGCGCGCCAGCTGGATCCGGCCGTCTGGTCTCGCGCGCTGCCTGCGCTGGATCGCCTCTACAACAAGCTCTCCAAGCCGGCGGAGCTCGCCTCCGTCCTCGAGGCGCTCGCGGCGCTGACGCAGGACGCGACCGAGAAGGTCGGCCTGCTGTTCCGCCTGGGCCAGCTCGCCCAGGAAGGGCTGGACTCGCCGGATCGCGCGGCCACCGCGTACGAGAAGATCCTCGAGCTGGACAAGAAGCACATCGCCGCGGCGCGCCTGCTCGAGGCGATCTACGAGCACGCGGGCGCGCAGAACAAGCTGTACGGGGTGCTGAAGCTGCAGCAGGAGCTCGTCACCGGGCCTGAGCGCGAACGCGTGATGGCGAAGATGGCGCAGATCTCCGCGGAGTCGCTCGATGACGTCGAGCACTCGATCGAGATCTACAAGGAGCTCCTCGCCAAGAACCCGCGCAACGACAACGCGTTCAACGCGCTGGAAGGGCTGCTCGAGAAGGGCAAGAAGTACGACGAGCTCCGCACGCTCCTCTCCAACAAGATCGGTCAGACGCTGGATCCGCGCGAGCTGGTCCGGCTGAACGACAGGCTCGGCCGCGTCATCCACAAGCTGCAGGGCAAGGCCGAAGAGGCGATCCCGTACTTCAAGGCCGCGCTGGAGCGAGACGCGCGCCACCGCACCGCGCTGGAGTCGCTGCGCGACATCTACGAGCAGCTCGGCAAGAAGGACGATCTCGTCATCGTCCTGCGCCGGCTGATCCCGCTGCAGGAGGGCGCGGAGGGCGTGAAGGCGCAGCGCATCCGGCTCGCCGAAGTGCTGGCCGAGATGGGCCGGCGCGAAGAGGCGCTGGACTCCGCTCGCCGCGCGCTGGAGGTCGAACCGCACCAGCCCGCCGAGCTGAACCGCATCCACCAGGTCTTCCTCTCGCTGAAGGCGATGACGGACGCGGTGCGCGCGCTGGAGCTTCGCGCGGACGCTGAGCTGAAGGCGGACGACAAAGAGACCGCCGTCGACACGCTGTTCGAGGTGGCTGAGTTCTGGCGGACGATCGCGGCGAAGCCCGAGAACGCCGGCCCCGTGCTGATGCGGATCCTCGAGCTCGATGCGGCGAACCGCACCGCGTACGAGCAGGCGACCCAGCTCTTCAGCAAGATCAACGACTGGCGCAGCTACGCCATCGTGCTGGAGAAGTACCTGCCGAACCTCGTCACCGACGACGAGAAGATGCAGGCGCTCCGCGAGCTCGCGCGCACGCAGGAGACCAAGCTCGGCCAGAAGAACCTCGCCTTCATGGCGAACTGCCGCGCCCTGCAGCTGAACCCCGCGGCGGACGGAGTCCGCGAAGAGGTGGAGCGCCTCGCGGAGGAGACCGGCAGCTACGAAGAGCTCGCGGCGGTCTACGAAGAGGTCGCGGACTCCGTTCCGCGCGGACCGCTCGCTGAGCGGCTGTACCTCACGCTCTCGCGCGTGCAGGACCAGAAGCTGGATGAGCCCGCCACGGCGGAAGCGTCGCTGCGCAAGGTCCTCGAGTTCGATCCGACGAACCTGAACGCGCTGGATCAGCTCGCCGGGATGTTCAGCCGGCGCGGGCGCAACAAGGAGTACGTCGTCGCCCTCGAGCAGAAGCTCGAAGCGGCCGGCTCGATCGAGGCGCGCAAGCAGATCCTCGTCGAGATCGCGCGCGTGTTCGACGAACGGCTGACCGATCCGAACGAGGCGGCCACCGCGCTGCTCCGGGCGTTGGAGCTCGAGCCGGATCGCGACACGCTGAACGTCCTGATCGCGCTGTACCGGCGTCAGCAGCAGTACCAGAACGTCGCCACCACGCTGATGAGGGCGCGCGATCTCGCGTCCACTCCGGAAGAGCGCGCGGCGCTGCAGGTCGAAGTCGCGCAGCTGTACGAGCGCGATCTCAACGACGACGAGTCCGCGGTGCAGGGCTACGCGCAGGCGCTGGAGTTCGATCCGTCGAACCGTGAGGCGCTCGCGTCATTGGAGCGGCTGTACACGAAGCTGGATCGTCCGGCGGAGCTGCTCGAGGTCTATCAGCGGCAGCTGGAGCTCACCCCCGACTACCGGGAGCGGGTGAAGATCCTCTTCAAGTGCGCGGCGATCTGGGAGGACAAGTACCAGAACCTCGCCAACGCGGACGCGTACATCGAAGGCGTCCTCGCGGTGGATCCGCAGAACCTCCAGGCGATCAAGACGCTGGAGCGGCTGCGCCGTTCACAGGAGCGCTACGAAGAGCTCGTGCAGGTGATGGAGCGGCACAGCTCGCTGCTCGTGAATCCGGCGGAGCAGTCCGAGCTGCTCGTCGAGATGGGCGACGTGTATCACCAGCAGTTGCACCTGGTGGACCGCGCCGTCTCCGTCTACCACCAGGCGCTCGAGCAGAATCCGAAGTCGCGTCCCGCGATGCACGCGCTGGGCACCCTCTACGAACGCTCCGGCAACTGGCCGTTCGCCCTCGACATGCTCGCGCGCGAGGCTCAGGCGGCGGGCAGCACTCCGGAGGCGGTGGAGCTCTACTACCGCGCCGGCAAGATCAACGAGGACATGCTGCTCGATCCGGGCAGCGCGAAGAATTGCTACGAGCAGGCGCTGCGGATCGACCCCGGCTACCTCCCGTGCATCCGCGCCCTGAAGGGCATCCACGAGATCGAGAAGGACTGGGGCTCCTTCGAGCGCACCCTGATTCAGGAGGCGCAGCAGACCGAGGATCCCGAGGCGAAGGCGCGCGCGATGCTGGAGGTCGCGAAGTACTTCGCCGAGACGCGCGAGGACCGGGACGCCGCACTGCCCTGGTACGAGGACGCGATTCGGCTGGTGCCGGATCTCGTCGACGCCGCGCGGCCGCTGGCTGACATCTACATCGCCAAGGAGAACTGGGACAAAGGCGAGAAGATGTTGGACATCGTCGTGCGCAAGATGGCGGAGAAGGCCGTCGCCGAGCAGGACGAACAGCTCGCGCGCGATCTCTGCCGTCAGCTCTACCGCCTCGGCTACGTGACGGAGAAGCTGGGCAAGAAGGACAAGGCGCTCGGCGCGTACGAGAAGGCGTACGGGCTGGATGCGACGTACCTGCCGGCGCTGGAAGGTCTCGGCAATCTGCTCGTTCAGGCGAAGCGCTACGACGATGCGCTGAAGGTCCTGCAGACGATCCTCATCCACCACCGCGAGGAGCTGACGGACCTCGAGATCGTGGAGATCTACTGGTCCATCGGCGACGTCTACGTTCAGAGCAAGCAGCTCGACAAGGCGCAGAACCACTTCGAGAAGGCGCTCACGATCGATCAGGGCCACGAGCCTTCGCTCCGCTCACTGGTCGCGCTGGCGGATCAGGCGCAGCGTTGGGAGAAATCCGCCGAGTACCGGCAGAACCTCTCCAACGTTCTGGATGGCGACGAGAAGTTCAAGACGCTCATCGCGTTGGGCATGATCGCGAAGGACAAGCTCAGCGACGCCTACATGGCGATCGACGCGTACGCCGGCGCGCTGAAGATCCACGAGGGCTCGCTGGAGGTGATGGACGCGCTCTACGTGCTCTACCGCGAGACGCGGCAGGGCCAGAAGGCGTCCGAGATCCTGGAGAAGATGCTCTCCACCAACGAGCTCCGAGCGGATCAGAACCGGCTCAAGCGCGTCTGGTTTGCGCTCGGCGAGATCAGCCGCGACGAGCTCAAGGAGTACGACCGCGCGGCGATGGCGTTCAACGCGGCGCTGGATGCGGACTACCGCTTCCTCGAGGCGTTCTCCGCGCTGGAGGCGATGCTCGGGCAGACGCGGCAGTGGAAGCTGCTCGAAGAGAACTACGCGCGGATGATCCAGCGGCTGCCCAAGGGCGACGAGACGCACGCGGCGCGGATGACGCTGTGGAAGGCGCTGGGCGATCTGTACCTGAACGTCCTCAAGCACCCGGACGGCGCGCTGATGGCTTACCAGGTGGTGAGCACCGGCATGCCGGACAACGCGGAGATCCAGCTGCAGTTCGCGGAGCTCGCGGCGCAGAAGCCGGGCGAAGAGGAGAAGGCGGTGGCGGCGTTCCGTCGCGCGCTGCCGAACACCGACAAGCCGGGCAAGGTCGCCTCCGCATTGGCTGAAATTGCGGCGCGGCAGAAGGACTACGACACCGCGTGGCTCGCGGCGCAGGTGAGCTCGGGCCTCATCGGAGATCCGGGTCCGGGCGAGAAGGAGATCCTCGCGAAGCTGACGCCGTACGCGAAGAAGAAGGAGGTTGCCCAGAAGCCGCTGACTGACCGGCTCTGGCAGTCACATCTGTTCCATCCGAAGATCCGCGGTCCGCTCGGCGAGCTGATGGCGATCCTCTACGAACAGGTGGGCCACCTCTACGCGGTGAGCCTCGACAAGTACGGCCTGAACCCGAAGCGCCACCGCATCGACGTGGCGACGGCGCAGGAGTACCAGATCCACCACTTCCGCTATGTCGCGCGGCTTCTGGGGATGGAGAACACCGAGCTGTTCTCGCCGTTCCTCGTCGCCACCCGCGAGCGGCTCGCCAAGCGCACCACCGAACCGGCCCCCGAGCCGGGCGTCAACGCGGAGCTCGTCCAGAGCCACCCCGCGGCGCTGAAGATCGGCGGGAAGTTCTTCTCCGAGAGCGGCCAGAAGGAAGTTTATTACCTGCTGGGCCGGACGCTGGCGCTGCTTCGTCCGGAGCTCGCGCTGTCGCAGCGGCTGCCCTCCGAGCGGTTGGAGGCGGTGATGCAGGCGGCGATCTCGCTGGTGCGATCCAACTTCCGGCCCACGGCTGATCCACGCGCGATCGACGCGGAGCGGAAGCTCCTCGAGCGCGCGCTGCCGGAGCCGGGACGTCAGGCGCTCGCTCGCGTTGCGTTCGAGTACCTGAAGGTCGCGACGCCGACCGACATCAAGAACTACATCGAAGGCGCGGAGCTGACGGCGGTCCGAGCGGGCCTCTTCGTGGCGGGCGAGATTGATCCGGTGAAGAAGATGGTGATGGGCGAGCAGAGCACCGCGAACAGGGTGCCGAGCCGCTCCAAGATCCGGGATTTGATGGTGTTCGCGCTGAGCGAAGATCTCCACGCGCTGCGAGTGGCGGTGGGGACGCACGTCGAGGTCGTGCGGAAGTAGCGCATGCCCTGTGCGGCCATGTACGCCGGAACCACTCTCGGTTAACCAGCGTCCGAGCAAGGGAGGGGGTCCGGGCCGATCCTTGACCCCCCTCTGAGTGACCTCTACGCTGGACGCTGATTTTTTAGTCTTTTCAGAAGGTTTGAACGCCCCCATGCGCTTCGTCTGCGACAGCTGCCGCGCGCAGTACATGATCAGCGACGACAAAGTTGGCCCCAAAGGGGTCAAAGTTCGTTGCAAGAAGTGCAGCTACGTCATCCTCGTCCGCAAGACGCAGGATTCGGCTGCTGCTGCCCCCGGTCCCGCGATCGATGAAGAGCGCGATGAGACGCAGGTGATGCAGAACCCCCTCGCGAATCTGGGTTCCCAGATCAACGAGGAGCTCACCAACCCGGGCGGTTCCACTCAGGAGCAGAAGAACAAGGACAACCTGCTCGGCGCGTCCGACGACGAGATCGGCGCGGTGTTCGACTCCGTGCTGAACTCCGGCGCGCACAAGGTTCCCGGCGCCGGGGACAACGACGGCACGCCCGCTCAAGGTGGCGCGGCGCTGGGCGACGACGGCGACGATCGGATGAGCACGCGCGTGCTCGACGCCGAGGTGATGAAGAAGCTCGCCGCTGAAGCTGAGGGCGGGGCTTCCTCGGACAAGCCTGCGGAGAAGAACGGCAAGCACGCGGAGGCGAAACCGGCCGCGGCGTCTTCGGACTTCGACTGGTACGTGGCGATCGACGAGAAGCAGGTCGGTCCGCTGAAGAAAGAAGCGATGAAGGAGAAGTGGGACTCGGGCGAGATCAGCGCAGACAGCCTCTGCTGGCGCGCTGGCTTCTCGGACTGGATTCCGGTCTCGGAAGCGCAGGAGCTTGCGTCCGTGCTCGCGCCGCGTCCGGCCAAGCCGATCATCGTCTCCAGCGGTCCCGCCCCGGCGAGCCCTTCGGTGGTCACGGTGCCGGTGGAGTCCGCGTTCAGTTCAGGCGGCGTCACGCGCACGGTGCGCTCGGAGATGTCGGTGCCGATGGCGGCCTCCGGCTCGACGAGCGAAGAGCCCACGGGCTGGAAGCCATCCGCCGCGTCCGCGCTCGCGTCGCTGGTGAAGGAAGAGATCGACGCGCTCACCAAGCCCGCTCCGGTGGAAGCGAAGTCGCCGGTGAACGGGGAGGGCGCGTCCGTGCTCCCGGGTGGCCTGCTGGATCTGCCGCCCGAGGAAGCTCCGCGGAGCAACGGCAAGCCCCAGAGCTCGCTGATGGATTCGCAGATGGATTCGCCCGCGCCTCAGCCGGCTTCGAGGCCGAGCAATGGCAACGGTGGCTATGGCCAGCAGCAGCAGATGGTCAACCCGATGGCGAACCCGTATCCGCCGCAGCCGTACGGGCAGTACGCGGCCCCGCCGCAGCCCTCGGGCAACCGCACGCTGCTCATCGCGGGTGGCGCGGTGGTGCTGCTGCTCCTCTTCGTCGTCGTGGGCGTCGTCGTCTGGGCAGTGAGCCGCACGCCGGCACAGCCCGCGTACGTCGCGCAGGTTCAGCCGCAGGTCGAGCAGAAGCAGCCTGAGGTCGTGAAGCCCCCGGTGCAGGAGCAGAAGCAGCCGGTCCAGGTCGCGCAGAATACGCAGACGGAGACGAACAAGAACGTTCAGCAGCCTGTCGCCGAGAACAAGGCCGAGGCGAAGAACGAGAATCCGCCCGTCGCGAAGAACGAGGCCAGGGAAGAGGCGAAGGAAGAGAAGGTCAAGGTCGCCAAGGCCGAGGGCACCTCTCACAAGTCCCGCAAGGAGCGCGAAGAGTCGAACGACAACGTCGTCGTTCCGGCGAAGGCGACTCAGAAGGAAGAGAAGCCGGCCAAGGAAGAGCCTTCGGGCGATGACTTCGACAGCGTGTTCGGTGGTGGCGGCTCGAAGAAGAAGGTCGCTGCTCCTCCACCGGATGAAGAGACGCCCAGGAAGAAGAACAGCGTCTACATCCCGCCCGCACCGGGCAGCGGCGAGAACGTCCCCGACACCATCTCGCAGAGCCAGGTCGTCGAGGTCGTCGTCGGCAGCAAGGACTCGATCAAGAAGTGCGTGCTGGATCAGAAGGCGAAGAACCCGGCGGTCTCCTCCGGAACCATCGTGATGAAGTGGACCGTGACGCAGTCAGGTAAGGCGTCGCAGGTCTCCTGCCAGAGCGATCAGTTCAAGAGCGAGCCCATCGCGGGCTGCCTCGGCGGCGTGATCAAGGGGATGAGCTTCCCGAAGCACAAGTCGGCGCAGGACCCGATCGTGTTCCCGTTCAAGTTCTAGCGAACGCATGGATTTTCGAAGCGCGGTGCTCTCCCAGGGGCGCCGCGCTTTGCATTTGCGGGCTATCGAACGTTGGCCGGGTATGGCAGCGACGGCTCACGAGGCGCTCGCAATTTCCTTCAACTGTGCACCCGCCTTCACAGCGGTTTCCCTGCATTGAATGCGCACTCGAGGTCGCTCGTCTGGGGGGCGTCGACGAGTTCGTTGACAGGTCAGATCGCGCGGGCTAGCAACGCCCTCGCCTGAAGGGCGTGGAACCGAAGCAGGGCCGGAGCCCTCGCCTGATCTCATGGCTGCACGTCTTTAAACCCCACGGGGAGGAAACCTGAATGCGTAACAAGCTGTTGGGATTCGTGTTTGTTGGCGCGGTGATTGGCGCCACGTTTGCGGCATGCGGTGGTGACAACCCGACGGGTCCGACGAACTGCTCCGCAGATTCGGACTGCCAGACCGGTGAGATCTGTCACCCCACGGCGAAGTTCTGTGTCCAGTCGTGCACCGCTGGAGCGGACTGTCCGGACAGCGCGAAGAACTGTGACGCGCTGACCCCGGGTGGAACCGGGCCGAAGTTCTGCCAGTGCTCCACCACCGCGCTCTGCAGCAAGGACAACGCGGATCAGATCTGCCGCGCCGTGGACAAGATCTGCGCTGCGAAGTGCACCTCTGACTCCGAGTGCGGCGGCAACGGCCGGACCTGCGTCGATGGCGACTGCAAGGCTGGCACGTCGAACACGGACGGCGGCACCGACGGTGGCACGGGCTCGTGCGACTGGGCCAACTGCTCGTCGACGGCGTTCGGCTCGGGCGCGCAGATGTGCAACGGGTCCTCCTGCGGCGCGGGTCCGACCTGCACCGGCTCCGACCAGAGCACCTGCAGCTACGGCTCGTTCTGCAACGGCGGCGCGTGCGGCTACCCCCCGCGTCCGCAGAGCGGCAACGTCGGCACCAACGCGTGCCAGAACTTCTACTCGGGCAGCCACGCGAACGGCCCGGCGTGGAACCCGTCGTCCTCGACCGGCCCGGTGATCTACGACGTGTCGGAGATCTCGCACGGCACCGGCAGCGTTCCGGTGGGCGGCACCACCTGCGGCGGCAACTTCTGCGAGTGCTTCGACAACCAGACGGAGTTCAAGATCCGCCTGCGCGCGTACCGCACGGACACCAACTGGGCGACGAACCGCAACGGCTTCGCGACCGCTGGCCCGACGCTGTTCTACGTCAACACCTCCGGCACTGACCGCGACGTGATGGCGAACCCGCGCCTGCTCGATCCGAGCACCGGGTACAACACCCAGTCGAACCCCAAGGACATCGAGTTCCAGATGTGGTTCTGCCTCGACGGCACGGGCATCAACGCGTTCCAGCCTGGCTTCTACTTCCAGGGTGGCAACGAGGCTTGCCACTAGTTCGAAGCCAGTGCGTCCCGGTGGGTCGGTGTCGCATCCGGCCCGCTGGGAATTCCTGAGAAAATAAACCCCAAGCATCAACGTCAGTCGCCCTGCGGCAGCGGAGCGGCTGCACACCTGAAAGGGAACACCATGAAGATGTCTAAGCTGAGCGTTGCGTTGGTTGTCGTGAGTTCGCTGGCCGGCACGGCGGCGTTCGCGGCCGATCCGATCAAGCTGAACTGCCCCGCTGGGACCACCCAGCAGATGAGCCCGTCGAAGGACGGCTTCGGCTGCGTGGGCAAGGGCGCCAAGCACACCGCGGTCACGCAGGGTCCGGTGGTGTTCATCCACCCGAACGGCGTGAAGGCGCTGGAGGGCCGTCAGGAGGGCAACTTCCGCGTGGGCACCTGGACCGCCTACGACGAGAACGGCGTGAAGACGGAAGTGTTCGAGATGAAGCGCTCGGTGCGCGACGGAAAGGCGACGCAGTTCTACCCGAACGGCGCCGTCAAGAAGGTCGAGCAGTACAAGGACGGCCAGCTCGTCGCGGTGCTGCAGCAGTTCGACGCGAACGGCCAGGCCGTGACCACGACCGCGGCGAAGTAGTCGCTTCTCGCGGTCGCAGTTCAGAAGGCCCCGGATTTTCCCGCGTGGAGATCCGGGGCTTTCTCATTGCGGGTTGCTCCGCTATACGCGCGGGCGCGAGTCCCCATGGCGTCCGAGCGTTTCGCCGAACCAAAGATCCCCGAAGTCCCGATCCGCACCGTCGATCAGATGGGGCTGAAGGAGCTCGAACGGATCCGCCTCATCCTCCGCGGCGGCTCGGTGATCGAATGGCGGCGGCTCCACTTCCAGACGCGCGAAGAGGTGGACCGGTTCCTGAAGCTCTGCTGCCTGGATCCCGCGGACCCCAACGACGACGAGTGGATCCGCACCGTGCTCGCGGACTCCGTCGAGTACCTGCGGCGCGAGTTCGACTACCGCGTCTCCGACAAGGTCGCGAAGCCGGACGAGGTGCACGATCTCTTCCTCTACGCGTCCGGCGCGAAGGAGCCGAAGAAGCTGCGCCGCATCGCCTGCGTCGTGCTGAAGGTGATGCACGTCATCCAGCACATCGAAGGGCGCGCGCTGCTCTTCCGCCTGCCGGTCTCCGAGGCCGAGTTTCAGGACCTCATCACCGCGAAGGTTGCGTCGGTGGCGCAGGAGGCGAAGGAGAAGGGCCTGCAGATCGTCGCGTTCGACTCGTCGATCAAGACGCGCGAGTCGATCATCACCAAGCTCATCGCGAAGAAGGAGTCGGTGGCCGCTCAGGTCTATGACCGCACGCGGTTCCGAGCGATCACGCGCTCCCCGGCGGACATCCTGCCGACGCTGTACTTCCTCACCCAGCGGCTCTTCCCGTTCAACTTCGTGGTGCCCACGCAGACGCAGAACACGCTGGTGAATTTCAAGGCGCTGCTTCAGGACTACCCGCACTTCGAGCAGTACGCGGACCTCTTGCACCTGGACCTCGACTACGAGGCCCGAGAGAACAAGAACAAGAACGAGTTCTCGGGTGCGTCCTACCGGGTGCTGAACTTCGTGGTCGACATCCCGGTGCGGATGGACGCGTTCCTGCCCGAGCCCCAGCACGACGTGCGACCCCGGAAGAACCGGATCGCGTTCGGACTGGTCGAGTTTCAGATCGTGGATGAGGCGACCGCTCACCTGAACGAGATCGGTGAGAACAGCCACGCCCGCTACAAGCAGCGGCAGAAGGAGCAGGTCTTGCGGCGTCTGTCGCGAGGCCTGGTGGTACCGAAGAAAAAGAAGAAGTCGTAGAGCCAGCGGGTGAACGCTCAACGAGCCGTTCGAATCACTTCTTCTTCCGGTTCTTCTTCTTGTTCGCCTTCTCGCGCTTGCGGCGTTCCTGGATCGCCTTGCGCTCGGCGTCGGTCATGCCCTTGCCCATCGGGTTGGGCGAGTAGCCCATGAGGCGCGCCTTCGCCATCGCGGCCTGACCCATGGGCGCGGTGTAGCCGGGAGCGATCTGCGGCATCTGCATCGGCATTCCGCCGCCGGGCATTCCTCCGCCGAGGGCGGCCTGCATCATCTTCTGGTCGCCTCCGAAGAGCTGGCTCATGTCCATGTTCTTCATCTTGGACAGCTGCCCCAGCTGCTTGAAGCCGGGGATCCGCCCGAGCAGGCCGGGGTTCTGCCCGATGGCGCCCATCACCTGCTGCATCGCGCCGAACTTCTGCATCAGCTCCTGCACGTCGCTCTTCTTGCGGCCCGAGCCCTTCGCGATGCGGCCCATGCGCGAGTCGTCGATGAGCGTCGGGTTGAGGCGCTCCTTCTGCGTCATCGACTGGTACATCGCCTCGATCTTGGAGAGCTCCTTCTCGTCCGGGTTCATCTGCTCGGTCATCTCCCCGAAGATGGGGAACTTCTCGAGCAGGTCCTTCAGCGGACCCATCTTGCGGACGGTGCGGATCTGCTCGACGAAGTCCTGCATCGAGAAGTTTCCGGACAGGAGCTTCTTCGCGTCTTCTTCGGCCTTCTTCTCGTCGACGACGCCTTCGAAGTCCTTCATCAGGCCGACGATGTCGCCGAAGCCGAGGATGCGGCTGGCGAGGCCGTCGGGCCGGAATTCTTCGAGGCGGTCCATCGCCTCGCCCATGCCGAGGAACTTGATGGG